>NZ_FR893451.1:0-2358 GCF_000435435.1 Alistipes sp. CAG:29
CCGCTCCAGTCCGCTCCAGTCCGCACCGATAGGATTTTGACACGAGAATTTCAGGAGTTTGACGGGGTGCAGTACCGGCATTCGGCGTGTGAGGGGCAGCGTTATGCCCGGTGTGTTTTTTCTTCGGGCCTTTCAGATTGTCGACGACATATGACGCGAGCCGCCTCCGGAAAAACAACTGATCCAGACATACGGCGCAGGCGGCAATAAGAATTATGCTGTTCATGGCAGAAAGAATTTAGACGATGTTATGGTAATTCTGTTCTTGATGTATGCAGTTGATCTCGTCGCGGAACATTTCGAGATGGTGCCGTAGGATATTATCTACATAAGATGTTGCGGTCAGTCGCTCGCCGCCGATTTTTTTCAGGACTTCAAGGATTTTCCGTTTCGTAGGGGCACTGACATAAAGCGAGGCGCGGAGGTCGTAATCCACCCGGACAAGAAATGTTTTTTTGTAGTCGGGCAATGTCATCGAACGTCGCCATCGTATGTCCGGTACGGGAACACACTCCGGCTTCACATCCTGCTTTTCGGATACGACCGTTTCGGAAGGCGGAGAATCGAGATTTGAAGAATCTTCAGGTGCAGCGACAACGGATACAAGTTCAGTTGTCTGAGGTTGTTCCATCGAGGGCCATCCATCGCTATTTTCCGTTTGCACGGCAGGCATTGCACAATCGTCAGGTTGCTCCGAAAAGTGTCCGGCTTTATTATGACCTCGTCGCTTCCCGAGGTGCAGCAGCCCTAAGATTGACAAAACGATAATGCCTGTGCCAAGAGCGAGTAATGAAATGTCGAGGACACCGGACTCGGATAAAAAGCTGTAAAGCATAATTAGAAATTTTTAAGTCATTGTTAAACAAGTTTTTCAAAATTCCGCTTACGATCGAGCCGGTTTATATCGTCACGGAAAGTTTCGATGTGGTGCTGTAGAATATTATCCACATATGATGTCGCGGATAATCGTTCACCTCCGATTCTTTTAAGTATCTCCAGAATCTTACGCTTCGTCGATGCATTGACATAAAGTGTGGCTCGGATGCCGTATTCCACAGGAGTGAGAAACATTCGTTCATAATCGGACAAGGGTGGTGTTCTCCGACGGCGTGGCTCTTGTGCTGCGGGCACAGACGGGGTTTCATCCGGAATCTTTTCTGTGTCGATCTCCGGAACAGAGGGCGGTTCGGCGGGAATTGCGTCCGTAGCGGTTCCGGATGGGATCTGTTCCGGAATTACCCGTGTGACCTTTGTAGTGATAGGTAACTGCCCTGCGATCACCTGTTTTACAAGACTTTCGTCTACTTCGATTTTGGGTTTCTTGGCCATTGTTATCGGATTTTGAGGAGTGTAAGAATTTCTTCTGTGAGGATTTCGAGTTGCGCCTCACACGCAAAGGTTCGCGCCGGAGCCAGAAGTGTCGAGCGGCCGACTCCTGTATTGTCCGCAAGCAGCTCCTTGTTGAACTTCGAGCGGTAAGGAATGTGAGTTGTCATAAGCGACAACCCGAGCTTGCGGATAACGGCCTCGTATCGATCGTAAAGCGGCGTTCGTTCACGACGGTCTATCATCGTCCAGAAAAGATAGACGCTTTGTAAAGTAAGGGTCGGATCTTGGGCAAGGTTAGTGGTGAGACTCCGGGCAAAGGAGAGCGTACTTTCCATGACGACCTTGTCGGCTTTCATGGGCACAAAGACAGCGTCCAGCGACGCGAGCAGCCGAATGACACCTTCGGCATTGACCGTTCCCGGCAAGTCGTAGAGAATGATACGGGGATGGTAGCCGCTTTGCAGCAGCCGCTCGACTTCTTCGGGGGCTTCGGGCGGCATACATTTCAGCACAGGCCAGAGCTTGCGGCCCGTCGCTTTGAATTGACGTACCAGCAACAGCTTGTGGTAATCGTCATGCTCGATGAGCGACAGTTCCCGCTCACGTTGCGCCTGAACGGACCATTGGGGATAGTCGCAGTCTACGACCAGCACGTCATAGCCTAATGTGTAGTGCAGATGACTGGCGAGTAACATCGTAAATGTCGATTTCCCGATGCCCCCTTTTTGATTGCAGATCGAAATGCTTGCTTGTTTCATTGCTTGTGTGTTTAAATGGTTGTTTGGGTAACTATGCGTCTGTCAAATCATTTATATATACTACCTTATATTTGGACGAATAATTGGATGATTATTCGGTCTGCCGCCCTTTCGTTCCTTTGCGCAGATACTCGGTTAAAGATTCGGGTATCCGTCTGAACCGATACTTATTTTGCGATTCGCGCAGTTGCCCGAATAATCAATCCTGCCGCAATATACAACAGGGTAAAACGCTTCGGTTCCGATGTCCGCTCCAGTCCGCTCCAGTCCG
>NZ_FR893452.1:0-4826 GCF_000435435.1 Alistipes sp. CAG:29
AATCAGTCCAAACTTTGGGGTGCACATCACCGCAGTCTCCCCTTTTCCTGTTTTTTAAATTTCCGGCCGTCAGACCAGTGTCTCCAATATCTGCACGGCATTGAGCGCCGCCCCTTTTTTGATCTGATCGCTGACGCACCAGAACGTCAGGCCATTCTCGCAGGTCAGGTCTTTGCGGATACGCCCCACGTATACCGGCTCCTTGCCGGCGATGAACAGCGGCATCGGGTAAACTTTGCCCGCCGGGTCGTCCATCAGCACCACGCCCTGTGCCCTGGAGAAAGCCTCGCGGGCTTCGGCAACCGACACGGGACGTTCCGTCTCGAGCCATATGCTCTCCGAGTGGGCACGCATCACCGGCACGCGCACGCACGTCGCCGACACGGCGATGTCCGAATGCATGATCTTGCGCGTCTCGTGAAACATCTTCATCTCCTCCTTCGTGTAGTCGTTATCGGTGAACACGTCGATATGGGGAATTACGTTGTAGGCCAGCTGGAATGCGAACTTGCTGACCGTAGGCTGCCTGCCGGCGCCCAGCTCGGCATACTGCGCGACCAGTTCGTCCATCGCCGCGGCTCCCGCCCCGCTGGCCGACTGGTAGGTCGAAACGTGTACGCGGCGGATGTGCGAGAGATCCTCGATCGCCTTCAGCGCCACGACCATCTGGATCGTCGTGCAGTTGGGGTTGGCGATAATGCGGCGCGGAGCGTCCTTCGCATCGCCGGGATTGACCTCGGGCACCACCAGGGGCACGTCGGCATCCATGCGGAAGGCGCTCGAATTGTCGATCATAATGGCTCCGTGCCGGGTGATCGTCTCCGCAAACTCGCGCGATGTCCCGGCACCGGCCGACGTCAGGGCGAAATCCACCCCCTTGAAATCGTCGTTGTGCTGCAACAGCTTGACGGTAATATCTTCTCCGCGGAATTTGTACGTCCGTCCCGCACTGCGTTCCGAACCGAACAGCAACAGGGAGTCGATCCCCAGGTCGCGTTCCTCCAAAATTTTCAAAAATTCCTGGCCCACAGCCCCGCTGGCGCCCACAATCGCAATTTTCATGTTGATATCGTTAAAAAATGACCATCGTTCCCGCTCGGACGAACCGTACACGGAAACTCCGGAGGCAAATATAGCGATTTCGGGCCGAATAACAAAAAAGCGCGGCCCCGCTCCGCCGCGAAACGCGCGGC
Organism: Alistipes sp. CAG:29; assembly: GCF_000435435.1. Classification (NCBI taxonomy): domain Bacteria; kingdom Pseudomonadati; phylum Bacteroidota; class Bacteroidia; order Bacteroidales; family Rikenellaceae; genus Alistipes; species Alistipes sp. CAG:29. Next base: position 1,194 of record NZ_FR893452.1, read on the forward strand.
CGGCAGGATGAACAGCCACCTCAGGTTGTCTCGGCTTCCACTCCCGCCTCTGTGCCCGGCCCTGCATCCGTTTCCATCGCCTCACTGACTTTCTGTTCGCGGTACACCTTCGGCGTACATCCGAAACGGAGCACGAACCCCCGGAAGAAAGTACTGCGATTCGAGAAACCCGATTTGTAAATGATCTCGTCGATCGACAGCCGGGTGGTCACCAGCAGCTGTTCGGCCAGACCGAGCCGGTATTCCCGGATGATGCAGGCCGGGGTTCGATCGGTCACGCCCCCCAGCCTGCGATAGAAGTTGGGCAGGCTCATCCCCATCCGGTCTGCGATGAACTGTGTGGAAAGCGACGTGTCGAGGATATTGCCGTGGATGATCTCGAGCATCCTGTCCAGGAAAACCTTGTCTTCCTTGTGGAGCAGGTGCCCCTGCGCCAGGTCGAACGCGCTGTATGCCGAACGGCCGTAATCCTTCAGCGATTCATAACGGCGCAGCAACTGCCCCACGACGTTTCTCAGGTGCGCGATGTCGAAGGGGAAGGCCAGGCAGATGTCCACCTCCGACTCCAGTCCCTCGATCTTCATCCCGGAACGCGAGGCCGACGTCAGCAGGATGACCGGCACCTGTGCCATGTGCCTGCTCCTGCGGATATGCCGGATCACACCGGTCATGGCCGGATCGAGCGTCACCGCACTGCAAATGACGACCTGTGGCCGCAACGCTGCCAGTTGCTCCGCAGCCTGCCCGAGCTCTCCCATGACCTTAAGGTCATAGGCGCCGGCGAAGAGTTGCGCGAGGAACGAAGCCATGTCGGGGTCTTCGCACACCACGAGCATCGTCGGCAACGCATCGCGGGAGGTTACGGCGGAAACAGCCGGGGCGCCGGGCATCCCGAACTGCCGGTCGGAAGCCATGTCCACCTGCAGGACTGGCTGCGTTACCCGGGCGATCTCCAGTTCGGGAAACGACAACGTGACAGTCGTAACGTCGCCTTCCGATGCGATCCGGAACTCCCCGCCCAGCTTCGCTGCCAGGTTGTGGCAGATCGCCAGCTCCATATCCCCTTTCTGCGAAAGGCCGCCCTTACCGCGGCTTTCCAGATAGTCCAGCAGCCGGTAACGGTCGGAGAGGAACTCGATCTGCCCCAGATCTACGCCCTCCCCACGATTGGAAACCACAACCCGCAGCCTATCCTGTACAACGGATACACCGAAGAAAACCTCCCCGCCCGTCTCCGAGCGCCGGAAGGCATTGGACAGCACGATATTCAGCACCATGCTCAACGTACCGCGCGCCGAGGGGAAGAGCATACCTTCCCCCACCTCGGTACGGTAGCCTACCTTGTGTGTTTCGGCATACTCGGCAAAAGTCTGCACCAGTCCGTTGCACATCCGGGTGACATCGAGCAGCTCGACGTCGTCGGGACGATCCGCCGCCCCGGCCGCCCTGAGCTCATTAAGCAAACAGGTCAGATCTTTCAATTTCAGGGCATTGCGATGAATGAATCCCACCTGCCGGAGCACGAAGCCGTCGGAGGCCCCGCACTCCAGGATCTGCTGGCAGGAACCGTTGATAAGCGTCAGCGGCACCGAAAGTTCGTTGGTCAGGCTGGCAAACGAACGGATACGCGACTCGTAGAGCAGCTCTTTGGAGTGCTGGTCGTAAAGCGCCTGCCGCCTGTGCATGCGTTCACGGCGGCGGCGCTCCAGATAGCGCCCCGTGAACGCAACAAACACACACGCGGCCGTACCATACACCACCCATGCCCAAGCGGAAGCATAGGGCGGCGGCAACACCCGGATCGCCAGCCGGCCTACGGGACTCAGCTCCCCGGTCATATTGTTCCGGTAGCGGACGTTGAGCGAATAATTGCCGGGCGGAAGGTTGGCGAAAAGCAGCCGGTTGTTATGGCGGTTGTCATTCCACTGGCTGTCGAACCCCTCGAGGTTATACAGGTACGAATAGTTGCCGCCGTTGATATAGTCCAGCGCCACGATCGAAAGACCGAAAGCCCCTTGCCGGTGGGTAAGCACCAGTTTGCCCTTGCGCATCAGCTTCGAAATGCTGTGATCCGTGCCGTCGATGGTCACATCCCGAAACCGCACCGGGGGCATATACCCCCGGTGCAGCGACTCGCCGCCCGAGACCACGACCAAACCGTTGATGCCGCCGAACAGCAGCTTCCCGGCACGGCGGTCGTAAAAATAAGCACCGTCGCTGAACTCCACGACCTCCAGCCCGTACGAAGCGCCATAGGCCACCGAACGGTGCGCAGCCGGATTATAGCGGACAATCCCGGCATTCGTGGCGGCCCAGACATTGTCGAGCGAATCGGCCAGCAGTCCGTGAATCACCCCGGCCTGCAACTGGTCGTGGGCGAACTCGACGGCAACCGCCCCTTCCCCGGGGCGGTAACACCCCATGCCGCACCCCGTTCCGAACCAGAGCGTCCCGTCGGAACAGCGCACGGCGACCGTCACGTCGTTCGCGGCCAACCCACGGCGTCCGTCCAGCGGGATCACCTCGCCCCGGCGTGCGTATTTATGGTATCGCACCGCCCCGATGCCGTGGTTGCAGAACCACAACGTCGAATCGGACTCCTCGCAGAACGAGAAAAAGAAATTCCGGCTCCGCTCCCGGCTCCCCAGATCCACGGACTCGGCCAGCCGGGCAACGGGGGCGCCTGCGTGGCCTGCAAGCTCGATGCGGTATACTCCGCTACCGATCGTTGCCGCCCACAGCACCCCGGCAGCATCTTCGTGCAAGCCGTGTACATTCGCCAACTGCTCACAGCCCGCCAGGGCATGGATGCGTCCGTCGCCATAGGAATAATAGCACACCCCGCCGTCGCCCCCGATCCACAGCACACCGCGCCGGCTCGCGGCAAAGGCATAGACTGAATTCTTACGCAGGGCGGTATTCTCGGCTATAAAATTCCGGGTATTTTCCCGTCCGAACGCCCGCTGTGCATGGAAATCGCGGATGCACAGGATCCCGTCGTTCTTCGTCCCGACCCACAGGTTGCCGCGCTCGTCGACGAACAGCGCCTTGATCGGTTTGGTAAGCTTGTAAGGCAGCATGTCATAGGTTATGGAGCGTACCGCGATATCCCCGGCCGACTGGCGGAGCAGGCCGCTGCCGTCCGTCCCGATCCATACGATATCCTGGTTCCAATCCTTGAGCAGCGAGAAAACGCCGCAAGCGACATCTATCTCCCGCAGCGTATAGCCCCCGGATTCCGACCCGGAAGCATGGAGGCGCAACACCCCGCCCATTTCGAACGCCAATACATAGTCGTCCCCGTCGCGGATAACGGCCGCAAGCTCCCCGCGCCGTTCCAGTTCCTGCGCGAGCCCGCAGATGGCCGACGTCAACTGCCGCTCGGTATCGAAACGGCAGAGGCGGCCCGCACCGTCGACGAAATAGACCGTGCGGTCACCGTCATAGCGGACGAACGAAATACCGTTGCGCACCGGAATGTGTTTCCACGCCCCCAGCACCGCACGCCCCTCGGCGTCATAAACTACCGGAGCGCAGTCCATGCCGTCGCGCCGCACGAACCAGAGCACCCCGTCCGGGTCGAGGCAAATGCGCAATACATCGTCGGCATCGACTCCGCAGAGCGGTTTGAAA
>NZ_FR893452.1:4842-21475 GCF_000435435.1 Alistipes sp. CAG:29
GGCGGTGCGAAACGCGACGCGGAGGCGACATACCCGTACAAACGCCCTTTATACAGGAAGAACGCCTCGTCACGGCTCCGTGCCGTATATTGGTAAACACGCGGGAAGTCGGCATGCAGTTCGGCGGTTCGGGCCCGTGCATCGACCCGGTCGACCCCATAGTTGGTGCGCACCCACAGGTAGCCGTCGTCCGTAGCGACGATCTCCTGCACCAGGTTACCGGAAAGCCGGAAGTTCCGGGCATAATGCCCGTCCCAAAGGTTCAGTCCGTCACAACTCCCGGCCCAGACATATCCGTCCGCATCCTGCGCAAGCGAGAGGATGGAACAATTCGAAAACCCCTCGCGGTGCGAGATACGGCAAATATTCTGGGACAACGCCGGTACCGCGACGCACACGGCGACCAGCAACAGATACCTCAGGTGCATAAGACGGTTAGATAAAAACATACTCCGTTTCCATGTAAAAATAGGGAAAAGAAAGCAAATCGGCAATAAATCAGGGCATAACAACCGCATTTCCGATATATAATCATACTATTTTCAGATGAATTCATACTCCACAAAGGATACAAAAACATAATTTTGTATAACCGGATATACTAAAAATTTACCGGCAGGACAGAACACCCATCAAAAATCTGGAAGCCATGAAAAATTTCTACTCGTTGCCGCTCCGCACGGGAGATTCGCGGAAAGTGATTAAGTGCCAGATTTGTCCGGCGGCACAGGCCGCCTTCCGTATTTTCGCCGGAAACAACCTTGTATATAAGGGACCTTTAATATAAAGGCAATAAAAGGGGAACACTCTCCGCCACGCCGAATCCTCCGGTATTCAACGGCCACAGTCGAACTGCCGACCATCCTGCTTCGCAAACACCCGGACGGTTCATTGCCCCGGATTCGGCACCCTCCATCAACTCTACGAATGTCTGCTTACGGAAACCTGCCCACACGGGCGATCCCGTAATTTGCGGCTCCCGGAAAATCCGTTTGCCACGGCAAACCGCCGCCAGCAACCTTTCCGGCACGCTACAATCCCCGCGAACCGTACACGGAACTCGCTCCCGTCTCCGTACAGGGAATGTTTGCTCGTTTTCAAACCCGGCCTGCAAAGGCCCCCATACTTAATCCTTTAATTAATAATTATTGCCTATGAGACGAAAGATTCTCCTATCGCTGATGGCAGTCTTCTTCATGGCGGCAGCGTCGGCCCAGACCAGAACGGTCAGGGGTAGCGTTGTCGACGAGAACGACACCCCGGTAATCGGGGCGACCGTGATCGTGAAAGACAGCCCGACACTCGGCACTTCGACCGATGTCAATGGTGAGTTTGTACTCAAAGACCTTCCCGCCGGAGGGGGGGGGAATTACAGGTTTCCTATGTGGGTTATAAGACCCGGACAATAGCCATCACCCCCAATGTCCGTATAAAGCTCGAACCCGATGCCCAGGCCGTGGAAGCAGTCGTGGTCACGGGTATGACCAAGACGGACAAGCGCCTCTTCACCGGGGCATCCGACCAGCTCGTCGCCGATGACGTGAAACTTTCCGGCATGGCCGACATCAGCCGCGGCCTCGAAGGCCGTTCGGCCGGCGTCTCCGTCCAGAATGTTTCCGGTACATTCGGTACCGCACCCAAGATCCGCGTCCGCGGTGCCACGTCGATCTTCGGAAGCTCGAAACCGCTGTGGGTCGTCGACGGCATCATTATGGAAGACGTGGTGGACATCGACGCCGATGCGCTCTCGTCGGGCGACGCCACGACACTGATCTCTTCGGCCATCGCAGGCCTGAATGCCGAGGATATCGAAAGTTTCAACATCCTCAAAGACGGTTCCGCCACCTCGATCTACGGCGCACGCGCCATGGCGGGCGTCATCGTCATCACCACCAAGAAAGGCCGTGCAGGCGTCAGCCGCATCAACTACACCGGTGAGTTCACCTACCGCATGATCCCCTCGTACAACGAATTCAACATCATGAATTCGCAGGATCAGATGGCCGTTTACGAAGAGATGCGCAAAAAGGGCTGGCTGAACCTCGCCGAAACGGCCAACCGTTCCGAGAGCGGCGTTTACGGCAGGATGTACAACCTGATCTCCGCCTCCCTGATGGAGAATACGCCCGAAGCGATCACAGGCTATCTGCGTTCGGCCGAATACCGCAATACGGACTGGTTCCAGGCGCTGTTCAACAACAACATCATGCACAGCCACTCGGTGAGCCTCACTTCCGGAACCGAGAAATCGTCCTACTACGCTTCGCTGAGCGCCCTGTACGACCCGGGATGGACGAAGACCAGCAAGGTTTCGCGCTACACGGCCAACCTCAACGCGACCTATAACATTCTGGACAACCTCACCCTCAACCTGATCTCGAATGCGTCCTACCGTAAACAGAAAGCGCCGGGAACGCTTTCCAGCACTACGGACGCCGTAACGGGCACCGTGAAGCGCGACTTCGACATCAACCCCTATTCGTACGCCATGAACACCTCGCGTACGCTGGACAAAGACGCCTATTACACGCGCAACTACGCCCCCTTCAACATCCTCCACGAACTGGATGCCAACTACATGGATCTGGACGTGGTGGACACGAAATTCCAGGCCGAACTGAAGTGGGAGCCCGTCAAGGGACTCGAGCTGGCTGCGCTGGCCGCCGTGAAATACAACGCGACGGTGCAGGAACACCACATCACCGACGAATCGAACCAGGCGACGGCCTACCGCACCGACTCCCCGACGACCGTGCGCAACAACAACCCGTTCCTCTATAAGGATCCCGACAACCCCTATGCCGTAAAAGAGGTCGTATTGCCGGTGGGCGGCATCTACGAACGTGACGACCGCAAGATGTACTCGTACGACTTCCGTCTTACGGCGACTTACAACACGACGATCAAGAACGCCCACATCATCAACCTGTTCGCGGGTATGGAGGTCAACTCGGCCGACCGCCACAACACCTGGTTCCGCGGCTGGGGCCTGCAATACGACATGGGCATGACGCCGTTCTACGACTACCGGATCTTCAAGAAGGGACAGGAAGAAGGGTCTAAATACTACACGCTGGGCGACACCTACTACCGCAACAACGCCTACTACTTCAACGGCACCTATTCCTACAAAGGGCGCTATACCGTGAACGGCACGTTCCGCTACGAAGGCACCAACAAGCTCGGCAAGTCGCGCAAGTCGCGCTGGCTGCCCACCTGGAATATTTCAGGCGCATGGAACCTGCATGAAGAGTCCTGGTTCCAGAAGGCACAGCCCGCGCTGTCGCACCTGTCGCTGAAGGCGTCCTATTCGCTCACTGCCGACCGCGGCCCGTCGACGGTGACCAACTCGCGCGTGGTGATCAACGCCTACACCCCCTGGAGGCCGTCGGCCGGCGACGGCGAATCGGGATTGAAGATCGAAGACCTCGAGAACTCGTCGCTCACCTACGAGAAGAAACACGAGCTCAACATCGGGGCCGACATGGGCTTTGCCAACAACCGCATCAACCTGGTAGTCGACTGGTACAAACGTAACAACTTCGACCTGATCGGCGACGTGACAACGCAGGGCATCGGCGGTATCATCAAGAAGAAGGGCAACGTCGCCGAGATGAAATCGAACGGCATCGAAATCAGCCTTTCGACCAAGAACATCAAAACCAAGAATTTCAGCTGGACGACCGATTTCATCTATTCGCACATCCACAACGAGGTGAGCAAACTCGAGACCTCGGTGCGCGTGATGGATCTGGTGGCGGGCAGCGGGTTCACGCTGGAAGGCTACCCCGTACGGTCGCTTTTCTCGATCCCCTTCATGGGGCTGAACGAGATCGGTCTCCCGACATTCCTCGACCAGAACGGCGACGTCTCGACGACCGGCATCAACTTCCAGGAGCGTGAAAACCTCTCTTTCCTCCAGTACTCGGGTTCGGTCGACCCGACCGACATGGGGTCGTTCGGCAACGTCTTCCAGTGGAAAGGGCTCAAGCTGAACGTCTTCATCACCTACTCGTTCGGCAACGTGGTGCGCCTCAACCCCGTATTCAAGTCTTACTATTCGGATCTCACGGCTATGCCGCGCGAATTCAAGAACCGCTGGATGGTAACGGGCGACGAAAAGAAAACAAACATCCCGACGATCCTTTCCCAGCGCATGTACCACGACAACAACAACCTGTCGCGCGCTTACAGCGCCTACAACTATTCGACGGCTCGCATCGCCAAAGGCGACTTCATCCGCATGAAGGAGATATCGCTGACCTACGATTTCCCGAAAAAGCTGATCTCGAAGCTGAAGTTCCAGAGCCTCTCCGTAAAATTTCAGGCGACCAACCTCTTCCTGATCTACGCGGACAAGAAACTCAACGGCCAGGATCCGGAGTTCTTCAACACCGGAGGTGTCGCGGCACCGGTTCCCCGCCAGTTCACGCTGACCATCCGCATCGGCTTATAGTCCCTAACACTTCAAAGAGAACAACAAGATGAAAAAAAGCATATTCTATACGTTCGGCCTCGCGCTGGCTGCCATTGCCTTCGCGTCATGCGACGATTTCCTGGACAAGATGCCCGACAGCCGCGCCGAACTGGATACCGAAGAAAAGGTCGTCAAGATGCTGGTGTCGGCCTACCCGGACAATACTTATAACATGTGCGCCGAGTTCTCGTCGGACAACGTCGACGACTATGGTTCGATAAAGAGTTACAACCAACTTCAGGAAGAGCTCTACAACTGGCAGGAAGTAAGTTCGGTCGAAACCAATGAAAACCCCAACGCGGTATGGGGCGATGCCTATACGGCGATCGCCGCGGCCAACCAGGCGCTCGCGGCCATCGAGGAACTGGGCGGTGCCAAGACAGCCAAGCTCCAGGCCGCCAAAGGCGAGGCGCTCATCTGCCGCGCATACGCCCACTGGGTACTGGTCAACATGTTCTGCATGCATTACAACACCAACCACCCGGACGACCTCGGAGTACCCTATATGGAACACGCCGAAACCGAGCTGAACCCGAAATACAGCCGGGGAACGGTAGCCGGGGTCTACGAAAAGATGATCGAGGACATCGAAACCGGCATCCCGCTCATCGACGACGCGATCTACTCGGCTCCCAAGTACCATTTCAACTACAAGGCCGCCTGCTGCTTCGCATCGCGCGTCTTCCTGTTCCACGAGGACTGGGACAACGCCATCAAATACGCAAGCATGGCGCTCGGGTCGGATCCCAAATCGCAGCTCCGCGACCTCGATTACCTGGCCGCATTCCCGCGCAACCCGTTGAACGACATTTCGAAAGCGTACAACTCCACGTCGCTGAAGGCCAACTACCTTATCTCGACGGGACTTTCCAATGCCGGCGCGATTTTCTGCAACTACGGGAGCCAGAACCGTTACACGCACGGCAAGTCGATCGCCGCCTACGAGACGATCGAGACATCCGCGACCACGATGAGCCCCCTGGGCAGCAAGTACGGCTGGAAGCTCCGCACATGGGTATACGGGTCAGGGCGCTACCTGCTTCCGCGGGTGCCGTACCTCTTCGAATACTCCGACCCCGTGCAGGCCATCGGCTTCACCCACTCGCTGTTCGTGGTGGCCAGCGGCGACGAAGCGCTGCTCAACCGTGCCGAGGCCTATATCATGAAAAAGGACTATCCGGCCGCCCTGGCCGACATGAACATGTGGGCGCAGAACCAGCTCACCGCCTCTTACTACAAAGGACTGACCGAAGAGTCGATCAACAAATGGGCAGATGCCCTGGGCTACGACATGACGCCCAAGGATCCCGAAAAACCCGAGGACGACCTGAAGAACATGTATCGTACGGCCAAGAAAAAACTCAACCCGGGCTTCGTTATCGACCCCGGCACGCAGGAGAACATGATCCATGCGATTCTCTTCATGCGTCGCATCGAATTCATGCACCTGGGCATGCGCTGGTTCGACACCCGCCGCTACGGAATCACCCTTTACCGCCGCCTGATCGACCAGGACGAGGATACTCTGGTCAAGGTGACCGACACGATGACCGACGAAGGCGGCAACCGCGACCCGCGCCGCTGCCTGCAACTGCCGCCCGACGTCATCGCCGCCGGACTGACGGCCAACCCCCGGTAAAAACGATAAAAAAGATTTTCGATTATGAAAAAGAACCTCATATATTTCCTCGTATTGCTTCTCTTCCCCGCGGTACTCGCAGCCTGCTCGGAAGACGACCTGAGTTCCACGAGCGTGATCCAGCCGCCGCAAGTCGTGCAAAACGATTTCGACCGTTGGCTCGACAGGCATTACCTCGCGCCCTACAACATCGAATTCCAATACCGCTACACGGACATCGAGTCGAGCATGGGTTACTACCTGACGCCCGCCGATTACAACCAGTCGATCGCGCTGGCCAAGCTGGTCATCGCACTCTGCCTTGAGCCCTATGACGAAGTGACGGGCAGCCGGGACTTCATCCGTGCTTACTTCCCGAAGATCATCTTCCTCACCGGTTCGCCGGCCTACAAGAGCAACGGCTCGATCATCCTCGGCACGGCGGAAGGAGGCAAGAAGATCACGCTCTTCAATGTGGATGCCCTGCAAATAGCCTCGATCGACGCCAGCACGAACTACTTCAAGACGATCCACCACGAGTTCGGGCACATCCTCAACCAGACCAAGCCCTATACCACCGACTTCAAGGAGATCACCGGAACGCTCTATGTGGGCGATTCCTGCTGGGATACCTACAAAACGGACGCCTCGGCACTCCAGGTCGGGCTGATCAGCCGCTATGCAGGCTCCGAAGATACGGAAGACTTCGTCGAACTGATCTCGATCTACGTCACCCGCCCGCAGGAAGCCTGGGACAAACTGCTCACGACGGCCGGCGCCGACGGTGCGGCCATCATCAACCAGAAATTCGAGATCGTCCGCAACTACCTGCAAAACAGCTGGAACATCAACATCGACGAACTGCGCGAGTCGGTACTGCGCCGTGCGGACGAAGTCCCCGACATGGATCTGGAATCCCTCGACGACTAACTAAAAAAAACTGAGCCATGAAAAAATTAGCGATAATACTTCTGGGGCTGTTCCCCCTGGTGCTGAGTTCGTGCCTGAAAGAGGAGGAGGATTATTTTGACAAAAGCGCCAGCGCCCGGATCGAAGAGGCCGTCAAGAACGCCATCTCCGTGCTCGAAGGCGCGGAGAACGGCTGGGCCGTGAAATACTACCCCAACCCCACACAGACCTTCGGGGGGTTCAACCTTTTCTTCAAATTCGACGACGGCACGGTAACCGTCAGCTCGGAGATCGAAAGCGCGTCGACGACCGCCACCAGCCTCTATTCCGTAGGGCAGGAAGCGGGTCCCACGCTGGCGATCGACACGAAAAACGAGCTGATCAACTATTTCGCCCACCCGCGCAATCCGGACGGGTACGGGTCGAACTACAAGGGGCTGGAAGGCGACTACCTGTGGACTGTCCTGAGCGCAACACCCGAAAAGGTGATGCTGCGAGGTGTCAAATCTGGAAGCCTCTACACCCTCACGCCGCTGGAAACCAGCGACTGGGCATCCGAAATGCAGGCATACAAGAACGCTGCCTCGGACATGGAGTTCCCCTCTTATGTCTGCGTCGTCAAGGGCGACTCGCTGGAGTGTATCACCACCTCGGAGGGCAAGTTCCTCTACCGGAACCTCACGATCAGGCAGGAAACCGACAAAGGCATCGAAAGCTACGCCGCGCCGTTCATCTACACCAAGACCGGCATCGAGCTGTACGAACCGCTGACGATCAACGGGGTCACTGCCCAGAAGCTCGATCTGAAGGAGGAGTACTATTTTGCCAACGAGGACGATTCGTTCATCATTTCGGGCCCCAAACCCGTTACCTCGGACAATATCCTCACATACGGGGCGGTCGAAACGACCTTCAATACGGTCAAAGTGACTGTAACCCCATCCAATTCCGACACTTACTACGTGGCGGCGTTCCTGCCTTCGGAGATCGCAGGTTATACCGACAAGCAACTGCGGAACGCGATCTGCGACCTGCTTGCGGCCGGCGACCTCTACTCGGGTGAGAAAACACTCACGTTCAACTACCTGTACGACCAGGCGGAATATATCCTCGTCGGTTTCGGTATCGACGCAACGACCATGGCCTCAACGACCAAGATATTCCGCCAGAGCGTGACGACGGGCACACTGCCGGATACGATGGCCGACGGGTACAAGGCATGGCTGGGTACATGGACTGTCACATCGACCTCGTCCGAGAAATCGAAGACCGCGTACAGCTTCGACATCGAAATTCGTCCGAGGACGATCGACGGCACCTATCTCGTACGGGGATGGGGTTATACGGTCATCAAGGACGACTACGAAGTCGATGCGAATTACGTCAGTTCGACCAAAGGCTTCCAGTTGTTCAAACGCGAGGTCGGCACGCTCGGCGACGGCGGGGCACTGACGCTGCTCCCGCGTATCCTCAACCACCAGACAAACGCCTACGGGCTGCTCAACACGAGTGCGTACCTGCTCTACGCGAAACCGGACGGGGAAGGCAAGGGCAACATCACGGGCCGTGAGGGTTCGCTCTCCGGCGGCGGTACGTTCACGATCGTGTCCGCCGACTTCTGGAACGTCAAGAACGGGTCGAACTACTACTTGCAGGCCATGGATCCCTACACCTACCAGGATTTCTTCGTCGGGCCTTACACGATGGTACGCAAATCCACGGACTACGGGCCGTCGGGACGTTCGGTAGCCAACGCAATGGGCATCGAAGAACGGCAGGCCGCAACTGCCGTTACCATGCCCCACGACGTGAAGGTTCCCTTCCGGGCCGAAGAGTAACCCGGGGCAGGCTGCACGGCGGGACATCCCGTAAAGATGTCTCCCGGCAGGCTCCCCGCAGGAAAAAACGCGAAGGGGCGGATCTGAGATCCGCCCCTTCGCCATATCCATCGGCAACCCTGTCAATCGAAGAAATTGTCGTCCTCGGCGATCCCGGGCTCCGTAGGGCGTTCGTCGGGATCGACCTCCTCGTCGCAGTCGTAGCGCGGCATCATCGCCGGACGGATGAACTGGTCGGCGCGGCTCACGCCGAGGCGCCCGTCGTCATAGACCCGTTTCATGAAGTCGCCCACGATCGGCAGCGCCATCACGCTGCCCTCGCCGCCCGCCACGAAATGCACTGCCTGGTCTTCGCCGCCGACCCATGCGCCGGCCACCAGTTTGGGCGCCACGCACATGAACCATGCGTCACGGTTCTTGTTCGAAGTGCCCGTCTTGCCGCCGATCTCCATGTCGTTGAGCCCGAACTGCCATTTCAGCCGCCCGGCCGTACCCGAGTTGACCACGTCCTGCAACATCGTCAGCATCGTATAGGCCGTGCGCTCGCTCACGGCATCCTGCGACTGGGGGATGAAGTTGGCGATGACGTTGCCCTGCCTGTCCTCGATGCGCGTCACGAAGATGGGATCGGTATGCACGCCCTCGTTGGCGAAGGTCGAGAAGGCGCTCACCAGCTCGAAGACGTTCGACTCCGAGGAACCGAGGCAGAGAGCCGGCACGGGGTCGATAAAGCTGCGTATGCCCATGTTATGGATAAAGTCGGCCACGGCGGCGGGCTGCTTGGCCTGCTTCATGATCCACGCCGAGTAGTTGTTGCGGCTGCGGGCGAGCCCCCAGCGCAGCGGGTGCATCACGCCGTCGTACTCGACCTTGCCCGCTTCCTTGGGCGACCAGGCCGTACCGTTGGCCGTCTCGATCGTCACGGGCAGGTTCGGCACCATCGTGCAGGGCGTCAGCCCCAGGTGGTCGATGGCGAACGTATAGACGAAGGGTTTGATGGTCGATCCGATCTGCCGCTTGCCCTGCTTGGCCATGTCGTACTTGAAATAGCGGAAGTTGGGGCCGCCGACATACGCCTTGACATACCCCGTGCGGGGATCGAGCGCCACGAACGACGCGCGCATGATCCGTTTGTGGTGCAGGATCGAATCGCGCGGGGTCATCAGCGTGTCGCGCTCGCCCCGGTACGTGAAGACCTTCATCGAACAGGGTTTGTCGAACGCCGCCATGATCTGTTTCGCGCTCGCCCCGGCATCCTCCATCTCGCGGTAGCGATCCGAATAACGGATGGCATGCCGCATGATCCGCTCCCGCTCCTCGCGCGTCGCGTCGATGAAGAGGGTCTTCGTATTGCGGTACTGCGCGTCCATACGGGGCTGGATCACGCTCTGCATCTGCTTCTGCACGGCTTGTTCGGCATATTTCTGCATCGTCGAGTTGTCCGTCGTGTAGATCTTCAGCCCGTCGCGGTAGATGTTGTAGGGCGTACCGTCGGCCTTGCGGTTCTTGCGGCACCAGCCGTAGAGCGGGTTTTCCTCGTACTCCTTCACGGCCTGGTCGTAATCCCATTCGGTGTAGAACTGGTTGCGCTTGGGCCGCTCGGCGTTCATCACAAGGCGCAGCATCTCGCGGAAATAGGTCGCCGTGCCCTCGTTATGCGACACGGGCTTGTAGTTGAGCACGATCGGCAGGGCGCTGATCGAGTCGCGCTCCTTGCGTGTCAGCGCCCCGGCATCCTCCATGCGCGAAAGCACCAGGTTCCGCCGCGCGAGGGCGTTCTCGGGGTTGCGCACGGGCGAATACCGCGTCGGGGCGTTCACCACCCCCACCAGCACGGCCGCCTCCTGCACGTTCAGTTCGTGCGGCTCCTTGTTGAAGAAGGTCTGCGCCGCCGACTTGATGCCATAGGCGTTCGAGCCGTATTCGACCGTATTGAGGTACATGGCGGCGATCTCCTCCTTCGTATAGTTGTATTCGAGCTTCAGCGCCGTGATCCACTCCTTGAGTTTCGACACGACGAGTTTCGACGAACGGACGATACGCCCCCGGTTGCGCACCGTGTCGCGCGGGAAAAGGTTCTTGGCCAACTGCTGCGTGATGGTCGAACCGCCGCCCTGCGACGTATTCTGCAACAGCACGGTTTTCACCGCCACACGTGCCAGCGAAGGGATGTCGATCCCCGAATGGGTGCGGAAACGGGCGTCTTCGGTTGCGATCAGCGCCGCGACGATCGGCGGCATGTCATGCCCGTCGAGCCGGATGTGGAATGCCGAATCGGCCGGGAAAAGGTCTTCGTACTGCACATAAGAACGGTTCTGCACGAAGAAGGAACCGATCACCTTGCCGTCCTCGGAGTAGATTTCGGTGGCCAGGTTGCTGCGCGGGTTCTCCAGCTCCTCGAACGAAGGCATGCGCCCGAACAGCCCCAGGGCCGTCAGCAGCAACATGACCGCCAGCAACGCAAAGGGTGCGAAGACCACCCCCCATATCCATTTTATCGTTTTCGGGCTGACGCCCGCCTTTTTCCTTTGTGCCATAGGCCTGAAATTTGCGCTAAAGATACAAAATTTATTACAATCAGAACGGCAGCCCCACGGCCGCGGCCCACCAGACGCCCCCGGTGCTGGGATGGTAGACCGACAGCTTGAAGGTCGACGTCGCCGACGCAGGCTGGCGGAAAGCATTGATGTCGAACACGATGTCGCCGCCGACCGACCATATCCGCCGCCAATCCATGCCTTTGCCCGCAGGGCGGCGGAACTGCGCGTAGTCGCCGCCTGCGTTGAGCCGGATACGCTTGAAATAGAGCACCGACCCGATGCCGCCCTCGGGATACCACACCGGCAGCTGGTAGTCGAGCGACACGGCCGTATAATTGTTCGACACGATGTCCGCCGACGAGAAGCCGCGCGGGATGAGCCGCGTCGACTTGTAGCTCAGGGGCGCATAGCCCGCAGGGAACTTGTACCCGCCGACCGAAGTCTGGTAGGTGGCCGCCACCTTCAGCGAGTTGTGGGCGGCCAGGCCAGGCAGGTAGGCCTGACCAAAGAACGAGATCAGGTCGCTGAAATGCACGTTCGCGGGGTTGAACGTATACAGCGTGCTGAGCGTATAACCCCACCGGGGCGCAATGTCGCGGTGCGCCATGCGCACCTGGTCGGAATAACCGAGCCCGAACGAGAGTTTGTGCAGTCCCTTGCGGAAGCCGATGCGTTGGATATTGGAGATCTGCCCGCGATCCCATTCGATCTTGTCGAGGTTGGCGACCATGCCGTTCGAATAGTTCCAGCCGGCAGACACCGACAGTTGGCGGGTGTGGTACCCCCGCTGGAAATAGAGCGGCAGCGTCGCGGCGAGCCCTATGGAGTAGTATTTGTCGGGACTGGGACGCTTCTGGTAAATGGGATCGCCCGTCTGCGGATCGTACGACACCAGCGAATAGAAAAGCTGGTTGCCGCCGTACGATGCGTCCAGGTCGAGGTGCACGCCCAGCCCGAAGTAACGCACGCCGAGGTTGAAGAGCGACCCTTCGTTGCGGTTCCAGCCGTAGGAGGCATAAGCCTCGGTATTCGACAGCAGGTTCTGCGACAGGAGCGTAACGCCCAGATTGAGGTTGATATTATGCTCGTCCACGGCATCGAAGGGATTGAACGCCACGGGCATCCAGCTGTGCACGTTCACCAGGTTGGGCACCTTGCGGTAGCGCCTGGCGCGGAACGTACCGCTCTGACGTAGCGAATCGGCCCCGGTGAACCGCACCGTGTCGAGGTTCACCACGTCCCAGCGCTTGCGTTCGGGGTTCACGACGTTAAGCGGCAGCTTCGAGGGGGCGACCGGGACCAGCGTACTGTCCGCGACCCGCTGTGCGGCGACGCGGTACCCCCTGCGGTCATACGTGGTCAGCAACACCCCTTCGCCGTCCGCGGCGTCGTGCCACGGCGCCGGGGAAAACGAACCGAAGGCCGACGTGGTGATGCGGTATTCGCGGCGGGCCATCAGGTCGTAGCAGTGGGCTTCGTCCCTGCCCGAGGCGATCGAGCCGTAATAGAGCTTTCCGCCGCCTGCCCTGAGGTTGCTCAGTGTGATATAAGCCCCCTCGGTGAGGGGGAACACCCCTTCGTCGTCGATGCGTCCGAGCCACATGCCCGCGTCGTCGGTCACGATGACATAGTAGGCCAGCGTCACGTCGTCCCACGCCAGCCCGTGTATCTCGGTATGGCGGGGCGTGCCGAAACGCCGCTCGGGCTGCCCGTCGCGCTGCACTACGACCGTATAAGTCCCGTCGGGATTATACTCGACCCAGGCCAGTTCCCCGGGTGCCGGCGTCGGATAGAGCGCATTGCGCCGCCCGACGAAAGTACGTGCCGTCCCCCGCTCCAGATCCATGTAGCAAAGCTGGGAGTTGACCCGCTGCTCGAAGAGCTTCGAACGGCGGTACTCCGTCCACCATACGCGCCCGCCGTACATCGCAGGGCGGGTCGAAACCAGCCCCGTATAACACACCGGCTCCTCGGCACCGGTACGGGTGTCGAGCCGCACGAAACGCGACGGACGGTCGTAATCGGTCTTGAGCACCAGCACCGTCGTGTCGCTGAGCGGCAGCGGCCACTGGTAGGTCGTGTAGTTTCCTTCGGGCATCGCCACGAGCGGCGCGGCGCTGTCCCCGGTTCGGGGCAGCGAATCCCAATGACGTTCCAACGCGTCGAAGGTCTCGCGGAAAAGCTCACGGACATTCGTGCCGTAATATTTTTCGAGCGCGATGCGGGTCGTGGCCAGCATATAGGGGTTGCGCGAACCGAACCACGCCACCCTGTCCCACACGTTCTCGTCGTAACGCGCATAGGCATAAGAACATATCTGGTATCCCAGTTCGTAATGGTCGGGGATGTAGTCGCGGTAGGATCCGCAGAACCACTTGTCGATGTTGCGGCGGTCGCGGCGCCCCTTGTAATCGCGCCCCACACGCCCCATGGCACGGTAGCCCATCGAGAACGAAGGCTGCAACCCGCGGCCGAACGACGACATGGCGGTCTCCGACATCACGGCATCGCCCTCCATCGCCCATATCGGCATGCACAACAGGCCGATAGTCGAGCCCTGCTGCCCGAGGATATAGCTCAGGGCGCGTATCACGCCGCGGTTCAGGTTGTTATACTGCACCGCATGGCGGTATTCGTGCGCCACGAGCTGCTTGTACCACGGCATGGAATAGCCGTCGATGGCCGGCGAAGTGAGGAACTCCACACGCTTGGGCAGGTACATCACCAGCCCGTTCGACTGGAAATTCTCGGGGTGCATGACGAAGGGGATGCGCATGGGGCCGTGGCGGAACCCGTACGAGATGTCGGGCTGCACGGTGCGGATGTAGAACAGCGTGCGGCGTGCCACGCCCGACACGGTATCGGGATAGATCATCCGCACGTCGGGCGTGCGGATCGTGCTCCACTTCAGCCCCGTGGGGTCGGAACCCCACGTGTAATACTGCGCCCGGGCTTTCGGCGCGACGCCCAGGGCGCACAGGAACAGTACGGTATACAGCAGCCTGCGCATCTCAGGAGCCGGCTTTTTTACAGCGGTAGCCGCCCTTGGCGAGGATCTCCACAACGCGGTCGCGGTGGTCGCCCTGGATGATGATCTCCCCGTCCTTGGCTGCGCCGCCGACGCCGCATCGGGTCTTGAGCAGACGTGCCAGTTCGTGCAGGTCGGCGTCGCTCCCGACGAAACCCCTGACGAGCGTCACGACCTTGCCCCCGCGTTGCTTGCGGTCGAGCCACACGCGCAGATCCTGCTGCGCCGGGGGCAATGTCACGGGCCCTTGGGCCGTGCCGGTGTCATATTGAAAATCGGGGTTGGTCGAGTAGACCATCCCGAGCCTCGCTTTCCAATCGTTGTCTGCCATATTGTTCGAATAGTAGGAATCGAACGTCCTTTTAGGACGTCTTATTTTGTGCAAAAATAATAAAATATTACCTTTGTTAGCGTATGGCGAAAAAGTTCCGCGAAAAACTGCGCAAATTAAACCCGTTCACGCGCCCGGCCACGCTCGAAGAGCTGCCCAAACCGCTGCCGGCCAACCCCGACCAGCGGCTCGTGAGGGTTTATGTCGAAGGCTACGAGGACGTGGCTTTCTGGCGCGGCATCTTCGACCACTTCCAGAACCCCTACATGCGTTTCGAAATCTCGGTTCCCAACCGCGCCGACCTGCCCAAGGGCAAGAAGGTGCTGATGGGCATGATCCCCCGCTCGTCGGACGAACTGATCCTGTGCGTCGACTCGGATTTCGACTTCCTGTTCGCCGACCGTACGGAGCAGTCGCGCGAGGTCAACAACGCCCGCTACATGTTCCACACCTACGCCTACGCCACCGAGAACTTCCTCTGCTACGCCCCCTCGCTGCACAACATCTGCGTCAAGGCCACCAAAAACGACACCCGCATCTTCGATTTCGTGCGTTTCATGCATGAATATTCCTGCACGATCTACCCGCTGTTCCTCTGGTACGCCTACTCAGCGCAGCTCTCCTCGGAGAACGTCTTTCCGCTCATCGACTTCAAGTCAGCAGTGCGCATCGGCTACCTCGACCTGGCGGACAACGGCGAAAAAACGCTCGAATGGCTCCGGCGCAACGTGGCCAAACGCGAGGAGATGCTCCGCAGGCGCAACCCGAAGATGATCGAGCCGATGAAGGAGTTCGAGGAGCAGCTCAAGGGCCGCGGCCTGACACCCGAGAACGCCTACCTGTTCATGCACGGGCACACGCTGATGGACAACGTGGTGATGATCCTGCTGAACTCCGTGTGCGAGAAGCTGCGGGCGATGTCGATCGCCAAGATCACGGCTTCGAAGAAGCAGGGCGTGGCGCTCAAGAACGAGATGGCGAACTACACCAACTCGCTGCGTTCGATCCGCGACGTACTGCTCGACAACGAGAACTACACCAAATGCCCGCTTTACAAGCGCCTCCAGCGCGACATCGAAAAATACATCGCCCGCACGATCTGGAACATGAAACGCAGCGGCGCGATCCGCGACGACTCGACCTGGACGGTGCTGCGCAACATGCGGCAAGGCTCGGAAATAAAATAGCGAACCGGAAGCGGCCCTGCGGGGCCGCTTCCGGTTTTATACAGGCACGGCGCATCCGCCGATCCCCGTCCGATCCCGCCGCTAACTGCGCTTGCGCACCACGCGCACGGTGGACTGCGTCGCCTGCCGCACGAAGACCTGCGGGCCGCGGGCGTATTTGCGCCACAGTTCGTCGGTATAGCCGCGCACGGTCAGCAACTCCATGTTCTCGGCCTTCATCACGTCGAAGCCCGCCTCGCGCAGCGCCTCGATCGCCTCGTCGATATGCCACGAATTATCGACGCACAGGCTCAGGTTCACGGCCGAGTTGTGGATCAGGTTGGTCTTGATGCGGAAACGCTCCAGCAGCGAGAAGATCGTGGCGAACTTCTCCTCCAGCACGAACGAAAAATCGCGGGAGCGGATCGTGAGCAGCACCTGGTCTTTCTTGAGAATCAGGATCGGCACGACGACCGGCGCCGACATGCCGCGGATCACGGTACCCGGCTTGCGTTTGTCGCCGAAGGGACGCACGTAGAGCGGGATATTCTTGTTCTGCAACGGTTTGATCGTCTTGGGGTGGATGATCTGCGCGCCGCTGTATGCCAGTTCGATGGTATCGAGGTAGTTCAGCTCGGCGATCTGCTCGGCGTCGGGGAAAATCTTGGGGTCGGCATTCAGCACGCCGTCCACATCCTTCCATACCGCCATCGCCTCGGCGTCGGG
>NZ_FR893452.1:21546-29830 GCF_000435435.1 Alistipes sp. CAG:29
GAGCGTCGTGGTCGTCCCGTCGGGTGCCCCGCCGATAAAGCCCTGCCCGATGAAAATGTTCTCGACGCACTCGGCCAGTGCGTTTTTCAGCAGCGGCTCCGAAGCCTCGAGGTCGACCCCCGCATCCTTGTGGCGCTGTTCCGTGAGGAAGCAGCGGCGCATGTCGATCCAGCGGTTCGCCACCCCGGCATAATTGAGGTATTCCGAAATGATGGTCGTCGACACCAGCTCGCCGAACGCCACGATCGTATCGTACCACAGTTCGGCATCCCCGGGCTTGTAGACCGTACCGACAGCCACGCGCTCCAGTTCGTCGAACAGGGCATCGACCTTCTCCAGCCGCTTGGGGCCGTGCCACAGGTCGTTGATGATCCCGGCATGATACTCGCGCAGTGCCGCGACATTCTCCAGCGAAAGATCCTTGTCGCCCTTCTGCACCCCTTCGAACACCTTTTCGAGCGCATTGGTCGTCTTGCCCATGGCCGAAACGATGATGAAGAGGTTTTGCTCATCGTCGATAATCTTGCGCAGGTTGCGCACCCCGTCGGCATTCCTCACCGACGCACCTCCGAATTTATAGACTTTCATTATACCTTATTTTACTAACCTGACTAAAAATCGGCCGGTGCCTTCCATGGCCAGTGAAGGCAGCCGGCAATATACCGAAAACTACTTCGCAACGGGTTTATAAGGCACCCCGATGTTCTGGAACAGGAACGCATAGGTGTCCGCCTCCTCGTCGATACGCTTCGAAGTGGGTTTGCCTGCGCCGTGCCCGGCCTTCGACTCGATGCGGATCAGGATCGGGGCGTCGCCCGCCTGGCAATGCTGCATCTGAGCGGTGAACTTGAACGAGTGCGCCGGGACGACGCGGTCGTCGTGGTCGGCGGTCGTCACGAGCGTCGCAGGGTACTGCACACCCTCGCGGATATTGTGCAGGGGCGAATACTTATAGATATAGTCGAACTGTTCCTCGTTTTCGCTCGATCCGTACTCCACGGCCCAGCCCCAGCCGATCGTGAATTTGTGGTAACGCAGCATGTCCATCACACCGACAGCCGGCAGGCAGACGGCATAGAGGTCGGGGCGCTGCACCTCGCAGGCGCCGACCAGCAGTCCGCCGTTCGAACCGCCCGCGATGGCGAGTTTGTCCTTCGAGGTATACTTGTTGGCGATCAGGTACTCGGCCGCCGCGATGAAATCGTCGAAGACGTTCTGTTTGTTCTCCAGCATCCCGGCCTTGTGCCATGCCTCGCCGTACTCCGAGCCGCCGCGCAGGTTCGCTTCGCAGAAGACGCCGCCCTGCTCGACGAACATGATGGCCGAGGGACGGAAACCGGGCGTGCGGTTGATCTGGAACCCGCCGTAGGCATAGAGGTAGCACGGATTCTTGCCGTCGAGCTTCAGATCCTTGCGGTGTGTGATGAACATCGGCACCTTCGTGCCGTCCTTCGAGGTGTAGAACACCTGCTCGGTGGTGAACAGCGCGGGATCGAAATTCACGTCCGGAGCCTTGAACAGCGTCGATTCGCCCGAGGCGACATCCAACTTATAGATCGTGGCGGGAGCCGTGTAGCCGGACACCGAATAATAGATTTCGGCTGCCTCGTCGTCGCCGTCGAAGCCTGCGGCGGTGCAGATGCCCGGCAGTTCGATGTCGCGCACCGGTTTGCCGTCGAAGCCGTACTGGACGACCTTGCCCTGCGCATCCTGCAGATAAGAGGCGAAGAAGTATCCCCCGGCGGCGGTCACATTTTCGAGCAGGCTCTTTTCATTTTCCGGAATGACCGCCGTTATGCTCGACGGGTCGTTCAGGTCGACCTTCATCAGCGCATTGTTCGCCGCATCCTTGTTCGTTATGTAATAGAGCCGGTCGTCACGGCACTCTACGAGCGCGTAATCGGCATCGAAGCCCGGCAGCAGCGTACGGAATTTCGGCTCGGAAACTTTCTTATAGAGTATCTCGGTTCCCGACGTACCCTCCGAAGCGGAGATGAAGAGCCATTTGCCGTCCTTCGAGGGCCATGCCGAGAAGTAACGCAGCGGATGTTCGGCATCCATATAAATCAGCTTGTCGGCCGACTGCGGCGTGCCGAGGCGGTGGTAATAGACTTTCTGAAACTGGTTCTGCGAAGAGAACACTCCTTTTTCAGGAGCGTCGTAAGCGCTGTAATAGAATCCTTTGGAATCGGGCGCCCACTCGGCGCCGGAGAACTTGACCCAGTTGATCTTATCGGTCGTGAACGTGCGGTCGGCGGTGTTCATCACACGAATCTCGACCCAGTCCGAGCCGGATTCGGCCACCGCGCAGGCGCAGTATTTCCCGTCCTTGGAAAAAGCCACCGACGAAAGCGCCACCGTCCCGTCGTCCGAGAGCGTATTGGGATTGAGGAACACCTCGCCTTGCGCACCGGGGGCCGTCGTACGGTAGAGCACCGACTGGTTCTGCAGCCCGTCGTTGTAGAAATAGTACCACGCATCGCCGTGTTTGGCCGGGATGCCCTCCTTAGGGTAATTCCACAGCTGGGTCAGCCGCCCGCGGATCGCGTCGCGGAACGGAATCTGCGACAGGTAATCCTGCGTCACGGCATTCTGGGCCTTGACCCATGCCGCCGTCGCCTCCGAATTGTCGTCTTCCAGCCAACGGTAGGGATCCGCGACCTTCGTCCCGAAATAGTCGTCCACCACGTCGGTGCGCTGCGTCTCGGGGTAGGGCATGTGTTTTATCTGCTTCATGTGGTTGCAACTTGCCATCATCGCCGCCGCCCCCGCGAGGGCCACGGCCTTGCGTGTCAATTTCATCATAGCATTCCGGAGTTTGGGTGAATATCGTGGCAAAGTTAGGAAAAAATAAGAAACCACACACATTTTTCCCCTTACCGGCCTGCAAAAGGGTTATTTTTCACCCTACAAGCCGGGAAACCGAAGTTTTTGCGTAACTTTGGCTTGCAAAAACAACCGAAAATCATGTACAGCGAACTCAAAAAGATAATCGAACAGGCCTGGGAAAACCGGGAACTGCTCAGCGAAGAACCCGTACGGCAGGCCGTGCGGCAGGTGGTGGAACTGGTGGACAAAGGACAGCTGCGCACGGCGGAGCCCGTCGACCCGGCCAAAAGCGAATGGAAAGTCAACGAGTGGGTCAAAAAGGCCGTCATCCTCTATTTCCCGATCCAGCCCATGCGCAAGATGCAGGCCGGGGAACTGGAGTGGTACGACAAGATGGAGGTCAAGCACGGCTACGAGGAGCTGGGCGTGCGCGTCGTACCGCACGCCGTGGCGCGCTACGGCGCCTACATCGCCCCGGGTGCGATCCTCATGCCGTCGTATGTCAACATCGGCGCCTATGTCGGCACGGGCACGATGGTCGACACGTGGGCCACGGTCGGCTCCTGCGCCCAGATCGGCAAGCACGTCCACCTATCGGGCGGCGTGGGCATCGGCGGCGTACTGGAACCCGTGCAGGCCGCCCCGGTCATCATCGAGGACAACTGCTTCATCGGCTCGCGTTCGATCGTGGTCGAGGGGGCGCATGTCTGCCGCGAGGCGGTGCTCGGTTCGAACACCGTCATCACCGGCTCGACGCACATCATCGACGTCACGGGGCCGGAGCCCGTCACCTACAAGGGTTACGTGCCGCCGCGTTCGGTGGTCGTCCCGGGCAGCTACCGCAAACAGTTCCCCGCGGGCGAATACAGCATCACCTGCGCGCTGATCATCGGCCAGCGCAAGGAGTCCACCGACAAAAAAACCTCGCTGAACGACGCCCTGCGCGATTTCGGCGTATCGGTATAACCCCGGTCTGCGAACCGCCGCCCCATGAAAAAGACACTGCTCCTGCTGACTGCCGCGACACTGCTGTCCGGATGCCGCCCGACAGGCTTCCGCTATACCCTTACGGGACATATCGAGGGGCTGAACGACTCGGTCGCACTGGTCGAATCCGTCACGAAAGACACGCTCACCGTGCTTCCCGCCCCCGACGGCTCGTTCCGTTACAAGGGGCGCTACGACGAACCGACGGCAGCCGCCCTCGTGCGTAAAAACGGACAAACTGCCGCAGTGCTCTATATCGAGCCGGGCAATATCCGCATCGAGGGACGCCTGAATGCCGAGGAGTCCAGCAACCACGACAAAATCGAGTACTATCCCTCCGGCACCCCGGCCAACGACGCTTTCGGGGCGCACCTGCGATTCGTGAACCGGGCGCTGCATGCCTACAATTTCGAAGACCACGACCAGGCCTACCGCGCCGCGCTGCTCGACAGCCTGATCGGCTCCTCGGCGCGCAACCTCGCGGCCAACACCGACAATATCTTCGGAGTGGCGATGGTCGACGGCGTTATCCATTACGACAAGGACATTTCGCGGGCCCGGGTCGATTCGATCGTCAGCCTCTTCCCGCCTCACCTGCGCACCTGCCGGCTGATGAAACGCCCCCTCGAACATATCGAGCGCGTGCTCCGGTCGCGGGAACTCGCCCGATACGTGGATTTCACGGCGAACGACGCCGGAGGCAACCCGGTCACGTTAAGCCAGGTCATGAAACGCAGCCGCTACCTCCTGCTCGACTTCTGGTTCGCCGACTGCGTGCCCTGCCGCAGCGAGATGCCGCATATCAGGACTGCCTACGAGGCCTATCACGACAAGGGATTCGAAGTCGTCGGGCTGTCGACGGACAAAGACGCCGGGGCATGGAAAAAAGCCATCGCCGAAGACGGGATGGCGTGGATTAACCTGACGGACGCCGACAGGCGTGTCTGCGACCTCTACTCCGTCACCAAATTCCCGACCAACTACCTGATCGACTGTTCGACGGGCGAAGTCGTCGCCCGCGAACTGCGGGGCAAGGTGCTCGCAGAAACCCTCGGAGAACTTTTCAAGCAATAACATGATTTACCGCATCGCAGAAACCACCTCGACCAACGACGACGCCAAGCGGCCGGAATACCGCCACGGCGACATCGTCTGGGCCGAACGGCAGACCGCCGGGCGCGGGCAGCGGGGGCATTCGTGGACGAGCCCCGAAGGCGAGAACCTCACCTTCACGCTGGTGCTCGAACCCGTATTCCTGCCCGTCGGCGAACAGTTCCTGCTCTCCGAAGCCGTCACGCTGGCGCTTACGGACACCTTCGCCGCCTTCGGCATCGACGCCCGCATCAAATGGACGAACGACATCTATGTCGGCGACAAAAAACTGGTCGGCATCCTCATCGAGCACAGCTATTCGGGCCCGACCCTCGCGCGGACGATCGCGGGCATCGGCATCAACGTCAACCAGCGTGCGTTCGACCCCGCACTGCCCAACCCCGTGTCGATGGCGGTCGCCAGCGGCCGCACGTTCGACCGCGCCAGCGGCCGCACGTTCGACCGCCGCGAGGTACTCGAATCCTTCCATGCCTGCTGCATGGGCCGCTACGACCAGCTCGTACGGGGCGAAAAGGCGGCCTTGCAGGAAGAGTACCGGAAACGCATGTACCGGCTGGGCGAAACCCACCCTTACCGCCGCCCCGACGGCACGCTCGTCGAGGCCGTCCTCGAAGGCGTACGCCCCTCGGGCGAGTTGATCCTGCGCCACGCCGACGGCACGCGGCACGCATACCTCTTCCGGGAGATCGAATTCGTGATCGCCGGGAAAAGCTGAATTGCCATAATCATTAGAATCGATCGCAAAACTCCCGGAGGGCCGTACGCTCGAGCAGGCAACGTCAATTCCACGGAGCAGGTTTCAACTCTTCATCCCCGGGATTGCGGGGCCCTGTCGGCACCGTCAAGTCCGGAATTTCAGGTTCCGATGACGGATATTGAAGGCGTATCTTCGAAAAGTTGACAAAACTCATCCCATGCATAAACTGCAATTTCCGGCCGAAAAGATTAACGTCCCATTTCACATATCGCTTGAGATTCTTTTCCAGCAATGCGAATTTGGATGGCGGAATAGCCAACATACAAGGAACATAATCTATTGTAAACGAAACTTCTTCCGTAACACCCGCTGGTGAAATGACATAACCTATTGTAAGAACGGCTTCTGCATCTGTTCGCAACAGTTCATACTCCTCCCGCGTAAAAGTCTCTGTAAAAGCCTTTTCCACACATCCGGGGATCGTATTCGCAACGGCGTATTCTTCGAATTCCGGTTCGATAGGGCTGCCATCCTTATAAACTTCCGGTGCATTTTCCCGGGTATTGGTTATATTGGCCAAAGATAGAATTACGCCCTGGTAGACAGAAGCCAAAAATGTAATCCCGTCTGCAGTAATACGATCCCGGCCCGTATAGTAATCCTGAGCGGAAACAGTTGATCCAAGCCCCAAAATAATAATGATGCTAAACACTCTTTTCATATGCTATTCATTTTTATATTCCGGACAATCCTCCATCATTTTCATTAAAACATCGACGTTCACAGCATCCTCGGAAAAAGGATATAGCGTAACATCCGCGTATGAACGGCTCATACTCCTTAGCAAGGACGCGGCATTCCGATATTCTTCTCGAAAATTATCACTTTTTATATTTCCGGCCATAATATATTTACTCAAAGTTCCAAATATCCGTCGCCCCTCGCCTTCACTGATATATTTACTGACTCCGTTCATATTCCCGATTTTCAACCGATACATATACCAGCACAGTTTGGCCTCGATCTCGTTATTGAGCCGCATGCCCCTGTACTCTTCGGGGGTTTTGCCCGAACATTGGTGCGTATGGAAAAGCTCTTCGAGCAAAGTGATATCGTCGAGCCGAGACCCCATCCTGATCTCGAAATCGTCCCATACGGTACCGCCTTCGAAAGAATAGGCAGTCGGGATCATCACCGAACTTCCGAAAAAACCGGTGCGGATCGTTACATTCCCCCGGATCGAACCGATAATCTTCCCGGCCATACAATCCTGGCGCAACGAATCCAGCAACGGTTCCAGTTTTTCCCTGCTGTCGGAAGCAAGCATTATATTTTCATTTTCCCGATAACGGGTGTTGGCCGGACTTCCCGGATTAGAGGAGGCACCGCCACCGCCGCCACCGCTGCCCGAAGGGCCCCGATCCTCTTCGGTAGGCTTGACGGGATCCGTATCCGGACGCTCATATTTGATATGGTTTACAGGTTTGATATGGTTTACAGGGCGCTTGGCAGAAACCACAACCGCCTCTATACCGCCGCCGTCAACCGGCTCGCTTTTCTCTGACTCCGCCTCCGCACGTGTCACCGCTGTTTCCCGGCTGCACACGACACTCAGGCCATCCAGCATTTCGCCCAGGCGGGCAGTATTTTCCGCCTGTGTCCGCGACTTATCGTAAAGGAACGCTTCAGCCTGGCATGCTCCTCCGGCATAACGAACCGCATGAACCGGAAATCCGTCGAGCGAGGTGTAAACCGCCAGCCCGGTGAAATCCCCCTTGGAGCCGCTGTTGAGCAGCCTGTCGTAGTCGTCGGCCGTGCGCCCCGCGGCATAGTCCGGATCGGGAACATAAAAACGCAGATAGCTGCTCATGACACCGCTGCGGGAATCCTTTACGACGACCAGTTTGTGGTAGATCGGGGTAAAACGCGGTTCGCCGTACTCGTCGATCCGATAACGAAAATAGCGGAACTCGCCCCGGACAGGCACATCGGTACTGGAAAGCACTTCCCCGGCCGAGACCGTCGCCAGCGACCAGTCGGGCATATAAGTCCCGAGCGTCAGCGTCCCCTCTTCACTCCCGGCTCTGGTCGGTGCCGCAACACGCTCGAAATAGCGGCGTGCCTCGGCCACGGACATAGTTTCCGGATTTCCGGCCTGCGCGGTATCATTCGCCGCATGATCGGAACAGGCCGAAAGGGCATACAGGACAACAGTACATCCTGCGGCAATCAAATAGGATCGTTTTTTCACAGGTTGTGGTTTCAGGGTTTCCGTCGTGACGTAAGTTGTTTTAAAATTAACAAATATTTACGACATCCCAAAAACTTCGGATACCCTTACGGTTATTGAGTTAAAAATATAACATAAATCCTTGCTGTTACGGAAATAACAGTTATATTTGCAATGAAAAAACCGCATTTGAATTTTAAACGATAACCACACCATGAACGTACCCGCAAATCTGAAATACTCGAACGACCACGAGTGGTGCCGCGTCGAGGGCGACACGGCCGTAATCGGCATCACCGACTTCGCACAGAGCCAATTGGGCGACATCGTCTTCGTAGACGTGCCGACCGTAGGCGAAACCCTCGCCGCGGGCGAAGTATTCGGCTCGATCGAAGCCGTAAAAACCGTGAGCGACGCATTCCTGCCCA
>NZ_FR893452.1:29836-31300 GCF_000435435.1 Alistipes sp. CAG:29
GTGAGCGCCGCATCCCTGCCCATCGGCGGCGAGATCCTCGAATTCAACGACGCCGTGGACGCCGACCCCGCCATCGTCAACAAGGACGCATACGGCGAAGGCTGGCTCGTCAAGGTCAGGATGTCCGACCCGGCCGAGTACGACGCACTGCTGAGCGCCGCGGATTACGAAAAGCTGATAGGCTAAACACAAAAAATAAAAAGCTATGTCTAAAGTTACAGTAGTAGGTGCAGGTGCCGTTGGCGCAACCTGCGCAAATGTGATGGCTTGCCGCGAAGTTGCGAGCGAAGTCGTCCTGATCGACATCAAGGAAGGTCTTTCGGAAGGCAAGATGCTGGACATGTACCAGTGCTCGACGCTGATGGATTTCGACACCAAGCTCGTGGGCGTCACCAACGACTATAAGCAGACCGCCAATTCGGACGTGGTAGTCATCACCTCGGGTATTCCCCGCAAGCCGGGCATGACGCGCGAGGAGCTGATAGGCACCAACGCCAACATCATGAAGGGCGTGATCGAGAACGTGGTGAAATATTCGCCCCGCGCCATCATCATCGTGGTCGCCAACCCGATGGATACGCTGACCTATCTGGCGCTCAAGGCGTCGGGCCTTCCGAAGAACCGCATCATCGGCATGGGCGGCGCACTCGACTCGTCGCGTTTCAAGTGCTACCTGGCCAAGGCTACGGGCGCCAACATCAACAACGTCGACGGCATGGTCATCGGCGGCCACGGCGACACGACGATGATTCCGCTCGTCTCGAAGGCCACCGTCAACGGCGTACCCGTTTCGCAGTTCGCATCGAAGAAAAAACTCGATGAGGCCGTAGCCAACACGATGGTGGGCGGCGCGACGCTGACCAAACTCATCGGCACGTCGGCCTGGTATGCCCCGGGAGCCGCTTCGGCCATGATGGTCGAGGCGATCCTCAACGACCAGAAGAAAATGGTTCCTTGTTCGTGCTACCTCGAAGGCGAATACGGACAGTCGGACATCTGCATCGGCGTACCGGCGATCATCGGCCGCAAGGGCATCGAGAAGATCGTGAAGATCGACCTTTCGAAAGAAGAGGCCGAGAAATTCGCAGCTTCGGCCGACGCAGTCCGCAAGACCAACAACGTGCTCCACGAAATCAAGGCGATTTAATTCCGCGCTGCGACAGATACGAAAGAAAAACGTCCCGGATTTCGGGACGTTTTTCGTATCCGGGATCGGGAGCCGCGAAAAAAGCGCATGCAGCTATGCTGCATGCGCTTTTTCGTATTCCCTTCGGGACGCCGGACGGCCTCCTTTGGGGCATCCCTCTTTGCGGATCAGAAACTGAACTTCGCACCGACGAACCAGCTGCGGGGCAGCGACGGGCCGTAGATGTAGCCCGAATCGCGGTCTACGCCCTTGTCGAAATCCTTCTGGTAGGCGTTGAACAGGTTCTGCACGCCACCGTAAAGCTGCATGGTTATCTC
>NZ_FR893452.1:31306-40648 GCF_000435435.1 Alistipes sp. CAG:29
GTAAAGCTGCATGGTTATCTCCTTGTAAATCCGCACGTCGTACGACAGGCGAATATTCATGTCGAAGAACGACGGGGTCGAGACGGCCACGTCCTGCGCGACGCCCGACCCGGCCATGTGCTGCACCAGCATCGACCCGGTGCAGGTTCCCGACAGGTCGGCCGTGAAATTCCGCACCGGTTTGAACGACGCGGTGAAATAGCCGTAGGCATCGGGCGTGCGGAACATCCGGCGCACAGGCGGCACCTCTGCGTCCTCGCTCCAGAATTCGGGCTCCTTGTAACGGCTCTGCTGAAGCGTCACGCCCGCCTGCAACTCGAACCAGCGGGTAAAGGCCGCGCGCCCCTCGACATTGAAGCCGCGCACCGTGGCCCCCGAACCGTTGTAGCGTTCCTTGACCTTACCGCCGTCGGCCGCATCGTCCATGTCGCGCAGCGCGAACACATCGTCGAGGATCGTATAGAACCCCTCGACCAGCAGGTTGGTCTGCACTTTCCCGAACGTATGGTAAAGGTCGGCCGAGAGGCTCACGCTGTGCGAGCGCTCCTCCCTCAGGTCATCCGCCAGCCGGATGCGCACCCGCTTACCGCCCACGATGGCGATGTGCATATCCTCATCGAACGCCTGCGGGGCCCGGTAGCCCCCGGCGTAGCTCACGCGCAGGTTCACCGCTTCCGACGGGTTGAAACGCACGTTGACGCGCGGGCTGAAAATCACATGGTCTACGAGGTTGTGCTTGTCGAGGCGGCCGCCGACAAGCAGCGACCACTTCCTGGTCTTCCACTCGTTCTGCAGATAGGCACCCACGATATGCACCGTCTGGTCGGTGTGGATATCATAGCCGATCGAACGGTCGCCCAGGTCGTCGTAACTGTACTCCGTACCGAAGGTCAGTTCCGAGGGCATGAACAGCAGCTTCCTGAACTCGTGGATATACTGCATCCCCGCCGCTACGGTCAGGTCGTGCGTCGTCCCGTAGGCATCGGGATCCTGTTTGCTGCCGTAGTAGCTCTTGCGCGCCGTATTCTGAAACGAGGCATAGGCATTGAAGCGGTTGCGGCGGTCGGGCGACGAGATGTCGAACGAAAGGCTGCCCCCGTCGATCGAATGGTCGATCTGCTCGGCGATCAGCGCCTCGTGGGGCGGCCGGTCGAGCATGTCGCCCCCGCGGCGGAATTCGTTGATATGGTGGTACTGCGCCGTGATGCGCGAATAGGCGCCCGTACGGAAGAACGTACGCATGCCCACCGACTGGCTGTTGATGACGGGCACTTCGGTGAAGCCGTCGCCGTCGTGGTCGTAGCCCGAACGGTGGCGGCTCTGGCCGAAGACGCAAAGCCCCGCCCGGCCGCTCTCGGTGACGAGCGAAGCATTGAGCATCGTATTGTTGTCATAGGAATTGCTGCCGCCGATCGAAGTGAGCGTATGCGACATCTGCGCCGAATTGCGCGAAGGCTCCTTCGTAATGACGTTGATCGTGCCGCCGATGGCCGACGACCCGAACAGCGCCGAGCCGCCGCCGCGCAGCACCTCGACCCGCTCGATCATGTTGGCCGGGATCTGTTCCAGGCCGTATACGCCCGTCAGGGCCGAGAATACCGGGTGCGAATCGACCAGGATCTGCGAATAATGGCCGTCGAGGCCGTTGATGCGCACCTGCGTGAAGCCGCAGTTCTGGCAGTCGTCCTCGACACGCACGCCGGGCTGGAACGACAGCCCCTGTGCCAGGCACGAGGCATTGGTCTTCTCGAACAACCCGGCGTCCAGCACGCTCACCAGCGCAGGCGCCTCCCGGCGCAGCCGGGCGGAACGGCTGGCCGATACGACCACCTCGTCCATCGAAATGCCGCTCTGCACCACCTCGAAATTCAGTTCGGCCGTCTGCCCGCGCCTGAGTGTCACCTGCTGCGTCTGCGAGGCATAACCCAACGCGCGGACTTCGAGCGTCAGCGCGCCCTCGGGCAGGTTTTTCAGGAAATAATGCCCCGAAGCGTCGGTCGTGGTGCCGAATGCCGTGCCCGTCACGGCGATGGTCGCATAGGGAATATGTTCATGCGTGTCGCGGTCGACCACATGGCCGAAGATATTGGCGTCGGTACTTTTCTTCGGCGCCTCGACACCAAGTACCAGTACACACCGGCACATGACGAGTGCCAGCAAAATATATTTTTTCATTGCTTGTCAGATAATAAATAGTATGGGCCGGGCTGC
The DNA here is from genome assembly GCF_000435435.1 of Alistipes sp. CAG:29. NCBI lineage: Bacteria > Pseudomonadati > Bacteroidota > Bacteroidia > Bacteroidales > Rikenellaceae > Alistipes > Alistipes sp. CAG:29. Next base: position 33,518 of record NZ_FR893452.1, read on the forward strand.
ATGCACCCGGAATATGAATCAGGAAAATGGAGGGGATCGCCGGTTACGCGACAGGGGGCGCACGCAGCGAAATGCCCGACGCCTGCTCATAGAGTTTGCAGCGGGTTGCCTCGGGCAGCAGCACGGCCAGCATCTCTGCATAGAACGAGTGCACGGTCGGCGCGATGTCGAGGTAGGGGAAGAAATAGAAATCGTCGATGATACACCTGTCGACGATGATCGTATGGGCACCGTTGTCGGGCACCAGATCGCCGCAGTGCGCGGAGAAATGCGCATGGTCTTCGTTGTAGATATGCACCTTCTGCCCCGCGTAGGCCGCGAGCAGAACCAACAGCAGCAAAGCCGCATAGAGTCTTTTGGGTGCGTAGCGTATCATCTTTCCGAGCCAAAGATAGCAATAAAAAAGGGCCGTTCAAAACGGCCCTGCAAAAATACCCTAAAATGGGGATATATGTCGTGTCCACGTACCCGGATGCCGGGAGGCGGACGATGGGCGCCGCCACCCTGCGGATCGGGCGCCTCAGATGCTGATGTCGAGGATCTCGAAATGGATCGTCCCGGCAGGCACCACCACGTCGACGCGGTCGCCTTTCTTGTGCCCCAGCAATGCCTTGGCGATGGGCGTACCGATCGCCAGCTTGCCTTCGCGCAGGTTCGCCTCGTGCTCGGCGACGATCGTGTAGGCCACCTCTTTCTTGGTGTTGTGGTTCAGCAGCGACACCTTTCTCAGTATCTGCACCTTGCTCCTTGCTCAGTATCTGCACCTTGCTCTTGTCGATCTTCGACTCGTCGATCACGCGGGCATTGGCGAGCGAATCCTCCAGCTTGGCGATACGCATCTCCAGCAGACCCTGCGCCTCACGGGCGGCGTCGTACTCCGCGTTCTCCGAAAGGTCACCCTTGTCGCGCGCTTCGGCAATAGCCGCCGATATCGCCGGACGCTCGACGGAACGCATGTGGTCGAGCTCATCCTTGAGTTTTTTGTAACCTTCCGCTGTCAGATAAATAATCTCTTTTGCCATAATATTAAACGAGTCCGACGCACTTGAATTTCATAACGCTGCGAAAGATTCCGAACATGGGGCCCGTCGAACTCACATTAGGCATCCGCAGATGCCCGTCCCACATCCAAAATCCTCCTGTATTCCCCTTTGCAGCGGGGGAACCCTGTAAAACAAACAACGTAAAAAAATAAGAATCCTGACCGGTGAAGGCCAGAACCCTGTTTCCATTGTATACAGCAAAGATAAAAAGTTATTTTCTAATTTCCAAATCTTTTTTCGCGGCGCATGGCACGGAGTATGCGCCTCGCGCGGGATATGTATATCGTACTCCTGCTCCACTTAGCCTGGGCGCTCATGGCCGTCCCCGTCGTCACGCGCCAGCAACGCGTCCCCGCCTCGGCAGCGACCTGGCTGGCGCTGATCCTGCTGCTGCCCGTCGCCGGCACGCTGCTCTACATACTGGCCGGCTACCGCCGCAACGGCCCCGCGGCGGATTGCCCCGCCTGCCGCGGCGACCGCCTCGAACAGATCATCGCCCACGGATGCGGCACACGCCCCACCCGGTACAACCGCGTCGGGCTGCTCCACAACGGCAACAACGCCTTCACGGCACTGATCGCCTCGTTGCAACGGGCCACGCGCTCGATCCACATGGAGTACTACATCATCCGCGACGACCGCATCGGGCATACCATCGCCGAAATACTGATCCGCAAAGCCCGCGCGGGGCTCGAGGTGCGGGTGATCTACGATGCCGTCGGCTCGTGGCGCCTGAGCCGCAAGACACTGCGCCGCATGCACGACGCGGGGGTCGAGACTGCGGCTTTCGAACCGGTTCGCTTCCCGTGGTTCACCACGCGCGTCACGCACCGCAACCACCGCAAGATAGTGGTCACCGACGGCAAGGTCGCCTACCTGGGCGGCATAAACATCGCCAAATACTACCTCGACGGGGATTACATGGGTAAATGGCGCGACGAACACCTGCGCGTGGAGGGCGACGCCGTGGCCGACCTGCAACGGCTCTTCATCGCCGACTGGGCGCGCGTACGCGGCGAATACCTCGACAGCCGCCGCTACATCGCCCCGCACGGCATCCGGCGGCGGCTGCCGATCCAGCTGGCCTGGGCCGAGGAGGGGCCCTCGCGGCTGACCATCGCCGACGCCTTTGCCTCGGCCATCGTCCGGGCGCACCGCACCGTACGCATCTCCTCGCCCTATTTCCTGCCCCCTGCCATGTTGCTCGACGCGCTCCGGCTGGCAGCGCGCGGCGGGGTGCGGGTACAGGTGATGATCCCCTCGTGCAGCGACTCGCCGTTCACCGACCTGATTTCCGACTCCTACATCGGCGACCTGCTCGACGCCGGGGTCGAACTCTACCGCTACGACAACGGCTTCCTGCACGCCAAGCTGCTGATCGTCGACGAGGATACCGCCTCGGTCGGCACGGCGAACATGGATTACCGCAGCCTGCTGGACAACCTCGAAGTCACGGCTTTCATCCGCGACCGGGGCGTCGTGCGGGCACTCTCGGCCACCTACGACGACGACCTGGCCTCGTGCCGCCGGATCGCGCGGGAAACATGGCGGCCCGCGGCGTGGCGGCGCGCACACGGGTGGGCGCGGGCGGCGGGGCCATTGGGCGACGCGCTGCGGCTGGTCTCGCCCCTGATGTAGCGCAAGCCGCGGATCGGCATTTCCGCACCGGGCCCGGCGCGCAGCCCCCCTGATTTCCGTAATTTTTCCCTCTCGCCGCCTGTCTGCCCCCACCGCCGGGCAGAGGCTCCCCTCCGTCCGCCACCGGCGCCGGAAGCACCTCCGGCCACGGATTCGGATGCCGCCGTGCGGCATCCCGGGAGGCCCGCAGGCCTCCCGCCCGGGCGGGAGCGGGAAATACGGCGCGGCACCTTATTGTTACGCACAATAATTTTTTTTGGAAATCGTTAATTTATGCGTAACTTTGCGCGATAAAGCGCCGTAAAAGATTTATCAATGAAGCAGACTTTTTTATACGCCGTGTGCGGGGTGATTCTGGTCACCGCATTTAGCGGATGCGCAGGCATCAACTCCCTGCTCAAAAGCGGACAACCCGAACTGATTTACAGCAAGGCGCTGGAGTACTACCAGAAAGAGAAGTGGTCGCGTGCCTCGACGCTCTTCGAGGGCGTCCAGCACTACTACATCGGCACGCCGCGCGAAGACAGCGTCTCGTTCTTCAACGCCCGCTGCAAGTTCAAGAACCGCGACTATGACACCGCCTCGGCCCTGTTCGACGATTTCCGCCGCAAGTTCGGCCGCAGCGCCTTCATCGAAGACGCCGAAGGCATGTACGCACTCTGCTTCTACTACCTCTCGCCCGGCCCCTCGCGCGACCAGACGATGACCGGGCAGGCACTGATCGCCATCAACGAGTTCATGTCGCGCTACCCTCACAGCGACCGCGTCGAGGATTTCAAGCAGATCAACGGCGAACTGACGCAGCGCCTGCACGACAAGTCCTACCTGAACGCATACACCTACTATAAGATAGGCCGCTACAAATCGGCCATCGTATCGCTGAAGAATGCGCTCAAACAATTCCCGGACAGCAACCACCGCGAGGAGATCATGTACATGATCGTGGACGCCAGCTACCGCTTCGCCAACAACTCGGTCGCAAACAAGCAGACCGACCGCTATCTCTCGATGCTCGACTCCTACCTCTCGTTCAAGGAGGAGTTCCCCGAATCGAAATACACCAAGGAGGTCGACCGCATGGCCAAGCACGCACGGGACTACCTCGACCGCAACAAGAAGGACGAAGACAAAGACAACAACATATAACAATGGAAATCAAGAAGAACATCCCCAACAACACCATCACGCGCAAGCTGGTGGATCTGGACAAGGAAACGGGCAACATCTACGAAACGGTGAACATCATCGCCCGCCGTGCCAACCAGATCTCGACCGAACTGAAGACCGAGCTCAGCCGCAAGCTCGCCGACTTCTCTTCGCCGACGGACACCATGGAGGAGACCTTCGAGAACCGCGAGCAGATCGAAATCTCGCGCTACTACGAACGCCTGCCCAAGCCTGCGATCATCGCTACCGAGGAGTTCCTCGACGGCGAACTCTTCTACAAGGAGAACAAAGAGGTCAAGGAATCCTAAGGATACCGCCATGGATTTGCAGGGAGGTGGCATACAAGGCCCCGGCGCAGGTGCTGCCTGCCCGGCCGAAGGAGTGGCCGGACGGCACATACTGCTGGGCATCACGGGAAGCATAGCGGCCTACAAGGCGGCTGTGCTCTGTCGTTTATTGAGGACGGCGGGCGCCGAGGTGCGTGTCGTGATGACCCCGCTGGCCAAGCAGTTCATCACCCCGCTGACGATGGCCACGCTTTCCAGGAACCCGATCCTCGTGGAGTTCTTCGACCCCGAGAACGGAGCCTGGAATTCCCATGTCTCGCTCGGCGAATGGGCCGACTGCTACCTGATCGCCCCCGCCACGGCCAACACACTGGCCAAAATGGCATGCGGCATCGCCGACAACCTGCTGCTGACGACCTACCTCTCGGCCCGCTGCCCGGTGGTCGTCGCCCCCGCCATGGATCTGGACATGTACGCCCACCCCACGACCCAGGAGAACCTGCGCCGACTGGCCGGGCACGGCGTGCGGATTGTCGAACCCGCCGAAGGGGAGCTCGCCAGCGGGCTCACGGGCAAGGGACGCATGGCCGAACCCGCGGAAATCGCCGCCTATGTCGGCAAACTCCTCTCCGCGGGAACCCCCGAAAAAAAAAAGCACCTGTCCGGTAAACGCTTTGTCGTAACGGCAGGCGCCACGATCGAAGCCATCGACCCCGTGCGGTTCATCTCGAACCACTCGTCGGGAAAGATGGGCTACGCCATCGCCGGAGCGCTGGCCGCACGCGGTGCGCAGGTGACCCTCGTCACGGGGCGTACGTCGCTGCCGACGCCCCCGGGCGTGGAACGCGTGGACGTGCTCTCGGCCGCCCAGATGTACGATGCCACGACCCGAGCCTTCGAGGGCGCCGACGGCGCTGTCATGTGCGCCGCCGTGGCAGACTATACGCCCGACACGGTTTCGCAGACCAAGCTCAAGAAGGGCGAGGGCGAAATGCACATCACCCTGCGCCGTACGCGCGACATCGCCGCAGAGCTGGGAGCCTCCAAAGGCGGCCGCCTGCTGGTCGGCTTCGCCCTCGAAACGCACGACGAACAGGCCAACGCCGAGGCGAAGCTCGCGCGAAAGAACTTCGATTTCATCGTCCTCAACTCGCTGCGCGACGCCGGCGCGGGATTTCGCGGCGACACCAACAAGGTGACCTTCATCGACCGCAACGGCCGCGAGCCGCTGCCCCTGATGCCGAAGAGCGAAGTAGCCGGACGTATCGTCGACAAAATCGAATCACTGTTAAAATAAAGACCGCCATGTTACGCCGTCTGTCGGTTGAGAACTACGTGCTTATCGACAAGCTCGAAATGGAGCTGGATCCCCACCTGAATATCATCACGGGTGAAACGGGAGCCGGGAAATCCATCCTGCTCGGTGCCCTCGGCCTGCTGCTGGGCGCCAAGAACGACGGCTCGGCCATGAAGGACGCCGCACGCAACTGCGTGGTCGAAGGTACCTTCGACCTCTCGGGGCGCGACATGGAGGCTTTCTTTGCCGGGAACGACCTCGACTATGCGCCGGAGACTACCGTAACGCGCATGATAACCCCGGCCGGCAAGAGCCGCGCTTTCATCAACGACCTCCCGGTGCAACTGGCGCAGCTGCGCGAATTCGGTACCCGCCTGATCGACATCCACTCGCAGCATCAGAACCTGATCCTCTCCTCGGAAGAGTTCCGCACCTCGGCACTCGACACCGTGGCCGGGAACGGGGAACTGCTCGCACAATATGCCGCGCAGTATACGCGGCTTACGGAACTGCGGCGCCGGCTCGCCGCCCTGCGCGAAGCCGCCGCCGGCGGACGCCGCGACGAGGAGTGGCTCCGCTTCCAGAGCGAAGAGCTCACGGCTGCCAACCTCCGCGAAGGGGAACAGGCCGCCATCGAGGAAGAACTGGCCGTACTGGAGAACGCCGACCGCATCGGCGAGGTGCTCACTACGCTCCGCAACGCCCTCGATGCCGACGAAACCGGAATGCTCACGCTCCTGAAAAATTCCGAGAACGACCTGACGCGCATCCGCGAACATTTTCCCGCGGCCGGGGAATACGCCGCACGCCTGCACTCCGTACTCGAGGAGATGAAGGACATCGACAACGCCGCCGCCGCCGACAGCGAACGCCTCGATGCCGACCCCGAACGGCTGGCCAAACTCGCCGCACGCCTCGACGCCCTCTATGCCCTGCAACAAAAACACCGTGTCGCCTCCGAAACGGAGTTGATCGCAGCCCGCGACCGCTATGCCGCACAACTCGCCGCCATCGTACACGGCGACGAAGAGATCGCAGCGGCTGAAAAAGAGCTGGACGCGGCCGCGCAGAAGGCCGGCGCGCTGGCCGACAGGCTGCACAAGGCACGTGCAAAAGCCGCCCCGGCCTTCGAAAAACAGATCCTGGAGACACTCGCCCAGCTGGGCATGCCCGAAACCGTATTCAAGGTGGCGCTCACCCCGCTCCCCGACCTCGGGCGCACGGGACGCGACGGCGTGGCGTTCCTCTTCTCGGCCAACCGCAACGCGACGCCCCAGAGCGTCGAGCGTATCGCCTCGGGCGGTGAGCTCTCGCGGGTCATGCTGGCGCTCAAATCCCTGCTGGCCCGGCGCATGCAGTTGCCGACGGTCATCTTCGACGAGATCGACACGGGCGTCTCGGGGCGCATCGCCGACGCCATGGGCGAGATCATCGAATCGCTCTCCGCGACGTTGCAGGTCGTGGACATCACCCACCTGCCGCAGGTGGCGTCGAAAGGCGCAGCCCATTTCGTGGTCTACAAACGCGACGGACGCACCGGCATCGCCCGCCTGACGGACGAGGAGCGCATCACCGAGATCGCCAAGATGCTCTCCGGCAGCCGCATCACCGATGCCGCCATAGCCCAGGCACGCATTCTGCTGGGCAAATAACCGCACACGCAACGCCCCGGCATCGGGACGGATAATCCGTCCCGACG
>NZ_FR893452.1:40677-43323 GCF_000435435.1 Alistipes sp. CAG:29
TCTTTTAACCCCACAATAACCGCAACTTTACACATCATGGACGAATTACTGAAGATCGCCGCCGCGAACCAGCAGCGCGCCCGCGAAGTCATCCGCGACACCGACCTCGAAGCGATCTGGCAACAGGTCGGCGCCGAACCCAACCTGGTCGGGTCGCTCCGTACGGGATTGCTGATGACGCACCGCGACATCGACTTCCACATCTACTCCTCACCGCTGCGCCTTGCGGACAGCTTCGCCGCCATGGCACGCCTGGCCGAAAACAGCCGCATCCGCAGCATCACCTTCAACAACCTGCTCGACGCCCCCGACCAGTGCCTCGAATGGCATGCCTGGTATGCCGATGCCGACGACCGGTTATGGCAGATCGACATGATCCACATGCCGAAAGGTTCGGCCTACGACGGCTATTTCGAACGGGTAGCCGACCGCATCGCCGCCGTGCTGACCGACCGGACGCGCGAAACGATCCTCCGGCTCAAATACGAAACCCCCGAGGCGGAGAAGATCATGGGTATCGAATACTACCAGGCTGTACTGCGCGATGGCGTGGGTACCTATGCGGAATTCGAAGCCTGGCGCGCCGCCAACCCCGTGACGGGGATCCTGGAGTGGATGCCCTGACAAAAAATGCGGCCCTGTCCTGCCAAAAGATCGGAACCGGGAGCAGGGAACAGGGGCGGCAATGGCGCAGCACACGCCGCCGGTATCGGGCATTCAACGCCGTGCATCGCACAATCCGGCATCCCCGGGGCACGCAGCGCATGACAACAAGCCCGCACATAAAAAAAGCAACCCCGCAGGGTTGCTTTTTTCAATCGGCGACGGCACCGCAACCCGCCTCGGCCGCTATCGGCACGGGCTCAGTCAGCCCGGTATTTCCTGTTGGTGACGTCGATCGTCCGGGCTTCGAACAGCCCCAGGTCGGCGGCAGGGCAAGCATTCGCAGGGACATTTCTGCCATCGTAAATATCGGCAAAATCATAGCTGCTGTCCGTAGTCAGCCAGTTCCACAGCTCGGGATAAACCTCCTTGATATGCACCGATTCGCGCGGATAGTTGAACCAGTCGAACCCGCAGAGGTAGCCGCCGTTCTCGTCGACATACTCCGTCCCCGTGGCGGTGATCACCAGCCCGTAGGGCAATTTGTCCTTGTCGAACGAATCGTTCAGGTAGGCAGTCGACAAGGCATAGAGTTCCACGCCGTTATCCACCTCGATATACCACTCAACGCGCATCGGGCCGTTCCCTTCGATCTTCGACACGTCCCAGTTGCGGATCGTCGACCCCAGGTACTCCCCGACCTTGATATTGACCTTGTCGTAGGTGTTGAGCGTCCCTTCCATCGACTTGAAATACTGCGACCTGCAATCGGCACCGTCGGGGGTGATCAACCCCTTGAAGACACGCTTGCCGCCCTTGTAAACGACACATCCCAGTTTGATGGATTTCGTCGACCCCAACGCCACGGGCTGTACGCCGAACCCGAAGATATTCTGCCGGGTCTGGTACAACACATGGATGACCAGGTCGTTGTAATCGTAATCCCCGCGCCTGGAGTCCTCGAAACATACTACCTGGAACAACTGCGATTTGTTGCCTGCGAAATTGGGGTACTCATCGCGCGGGACGAACGTCGTCGTCAGCCCCTCGTCCGAACGGGTCAGGGTCATCCGCGGCACCCAGATCGTCATGGGGCTTTCGGCCTCGGCCAGCGTCACCCCGTATGCCTTCACTACGGTGATGCAACCTTCTTTCACGGGGACATCGTACGTGCGGGCCGTCTGGTAATGGTCGATGTCCACATCCAAGGGGCTGCCGGGACGGACATCGTTCTTCTCGATGCAGGAGACGGCCAGGAAGGCCAGCATTAAGATGGTAATTTTCTTCATTGTGGGTGTGTTAGATTAATAAAATGGTTCCGCATCTCCCGTTGCACCTCTTCCCCACTCCTGGGAACCGATTATTTTGCTCGGACAAAGTTAGATATTCCCGCCTCAAATACCAAACAAATCAGCCAAAAACGCACTCAATACAGCCCAATTTCATTTTCAAGGGCCGCCTGCCGCACCGGCAGGACCTGAGGCTGTAATTTTCGCATTCGGCCTGCCGGTCATGGCAATGGCCTATCGCATCGACGGCATTTCGGACTGCCACACACCCGGCTCATGGCTCCCGGGCGCATGAGCGACAAAGACGCAGCCGACACTACAAGCCCGGGCAATTCGCCGGGGCACAGATCGGCTCGGCCGGCATATGATAGATGCCGAACCGCAAATGTGCGGACAGGAATAGCCCTGCGGCCAACGAAGTACCCGCCGCCCCGGACGGAACCCCTCCCGGCCAACCGCCCGCGGCGCCGGAGAATGCCGCTTCGACCGCTTCGCGGCAAAACAAAAACCGGAGCCTCTATTAGAGTTTCCGAGGATTTACAAAACAATGCTGTAACCTAATAAGTTACGGCGTTGTTTTTTATGAGGTAATGATTTAGAAACGCAAGTCTTGAATAAACTTACATCGAGGTTCATCCTGTCAAACAACTCTATACAAATATAGTGAATATCTGATAAAAAAGCAAATAGAATTTTTATCTCTCTATTTTCCGATTTATGGCGTACATCAGCGTCACCGCCGATCATTTTTTCC
>NZ_FR893453.1:0-5960 GCF_000435435.1 Alistipes sp. CAG:29
GAGGAACAGTGCAAGAAATTTTCTGAATAAGTTTTTTTTCATAGTAATGAAGAATTGAAATGGAATTGTTTTTTAGTGTTGACGCATTTAGTTTTATCAATAGAGTGACGCTTGCTATTTCTCATTCGCGGAGTCTGCCTTTTGTAGTATTTCATAGACTTTTCAGACCATCAAACACGTTATTTGTATTAAGTGACGCATTCTTTATAATTAGTTGACGCATTAAATTTTCCAGTTATGACACCATAGTTGCTGGTATCATATATGATACGCATGGTGCAAATATATATATAAAAATTTGCACAACAAAATTTTTATCCAAATTTTTGAAATGGGAGTTGTTTACGAGGAGGAGATATCCTATATCTCTTCCAGGATCAGAGAGTTGAGGAAGGAGCGACGTCTGACGGTACAGGAACTTGCATACCGTTGCGACATGGAAAGATCCAATTTGAGCCGTATCGAAGCGGGACGTACGAACCTTACGGTCAAAACGATGTGTATCATTTGTAATGCGCTGAGTGTGAGCCTGCGCGATGTAATTCGCTAAAAGGGATATACCTATATTTATATATCCCGGCCTTATCGTCCGAAGGGTTCTTTTTTTGGGCATTTTCGGTAATTTATCGTATATTTACGACCGAAACAAAATAAGGTACAGCTATTTGTGAACACTATCGATTTGATCGTCTGCCTCATGCTGGTGTTAGCCGTCTGGAACGGTTGGCGCCAAGGATTTGTCATGCAGGTATGTTCGTTGGCCGGAATCATCGCAGGCATCTGGGTTGCTTCACGTTACGGTGCCGAAGTCGGCGCCTGGCTCAAGCTTGACGAGACGATTTCAGCTGCCGGAGGATTCGTCGTGGTGCTCCTGGCGGTCGTCCTGCTGGTAGCCATCGCAGGACGGCTGGTACGCAAGTTGTGCCACTTTGCGGGGTTCGGGATAGCCGATATCGTACTGGGCATCGCCGTATCCGTTTTGAAATACATGCTGCTGCTGAGCGTCCTGTTTTCGGCGTTCGACACGCTGAACGAGGACTACACCCTGATAGGGGCCCGTACGATCGAGAAATCAAAAAGTTACAAACCCGTCATGCGCCTCTCCGAGCGTATTTTCCCGTTCCTGGAATGGGTCGGCGAACAGGTGCCGCGGCAGGCGCGGGAGCAGGACGAAGAATAGCCGATGGGAAAACGGTTCACAGGCGTGGTGATACGCGCCACAGGGAGTTGGTACGAGGTGCTGCACGACGGGGAGGCCGTCCGCTGCCGCATCCGCGGGCGCCTGCGTCTAAAAGGCATCCGGTCGACCAACCCGGTGGTGGTGGGTGACCAGGTCACCTGCGAGTCCGACGACGGGGGCGACTACGTCATCTGCGACATCTGCCCCCGCCGCAACTATGTGATCCGCAGGGCTTCGAACCTGTCGAAGGAGTCCCATATCATCGCCGCAAACATCGACCAGGCATTGCTGCTGGCGACATTGCGGGCCCCGGAAACGGCCACGGAGTTCGTAGACCGCTTCCTGGTGACCTGCGAGGCCTACAAGGTGCCCGTAACGATCGCACTTTCGAAAGCCGACCTGCAGGATCCGTCAGCCATGGCGGAATTCCGCGCCGTATACGAAGGTGCCGGATACCGCGTGCTGGAGGTTTCGGCCACGGAAGGTGTCGGCGTCGAAGCGGTCTGCGAACTGCTCGAAGGCCGCGTGACGCTGTTGTCGGGGAACTCGGGCGTTGGAAAATCGACGCTCATACATGCCATCGACCCGTCGCTCGACATCCGTACGGGGGAGATCTCCGACAGCCACCATAAAGGGCGTCATACCACGACCTTCTCGACGATGTACCCGCTGGCCGGGGGCGGGGCGGTGATCGACACGCCCGGCATCAAGGGGTTCGGGCTGATCGACATCGACGATGCCGAGCTGTGGCACTATTTTCCGGAGATGATGCGCGTCGCCCCTGAGTGCCGCTTCTACAACTGCACCCACACTCACGAGCCGGGGTGCGCCGTGGTCGAAGCGGTCAGGGAGGGGAAAATCGCCTATGCCCGCTACGAGAGTTACCTGAAAATCCTCGATGAAGATGAAAAATACCGCAAATAGGGACACCGCCTGGTATGGCGCGCGTACGGCCAGCCTTGCGGAGTTCATGACACCCGAACGCAATGAGGTACTTCGCCGCACGGTCGCCATGCGTACGCGCTACATGACCGTACTGGCGGAAAACATGTTCCACGGACAGAATGCAGCGGCGCTGATCCGCCATTGCGAAGCCTTCGGCATACAGGAGATGCACACCGTCGAGACACTCTGCAGATTCGACCCCAATCCCGATATCGCCCGCGGCACCGACCAATGGGTCGACGTGCGGCGCCATAGCTCAACCGCTGGGGCGCTCGCCGCACTGCGCCGGGACGGGTACCGCATCGTGGCGACGACACCCCACCGCGAGGATGTGACGCCCGAGACTTTCGACGTCACGCGCGGGCCGTTCGCACTGGTCTTCGGCACCGAGCACGCCGGAATATCGGACGAGGTCATCGCCGGGGCCGACGAATTCCTGCGCATCCCGATGTGCGGCATGGTCGAAAGCCTGAATGTTTCGGCATCGGCCGCAATCCTGATCTACATGCTCTCGGAACGGGTACGGCTCACGGTCGGCGACTGGCGCATGGACGAGGCGCGGCAGGCCGAAGTGCTCTACCGCTGGATGATGTCCAGCGTGAAGGACGCCAAGGGAATTCTCGCCCGCAAATTCGGAAACCTACCATGAATACCATCCTCAGAAAACAATTCCTGGCCCATGTCGGCCAGACCTCGCCGTCCCCGATGCTGGTCGAGGTGGCGCGCGCCGAAGGGTCGTTCTTCTATACGCCCGAAGGAAAACGCTATTACGACCTGGTCGCCGGAGTATCGGTGAGCAACGTCGGGCACTGCAATCCTGCCGTCGTGAAGGCCGTACAGGAACAGGCCGCGCGTTACATGCACGTCATGGTCTACGGCGAGCTGGTCGAAACGCCGCAGGTGGAGTATGCCGCAAAGGTGGCGTCGCTGCTTTCGGGCGGGTTGTCGAGTCTCTATTTCGTCAATTCGGGCGCCGAAGCGGTCGAAGGGGCGCTCAAGCTGGCCAAACGCTATACCGGACGCACGGAGCTGGTCTCCATGCGGCGTGCCTACCACGGGTCGACCCACGGGTCGATGAGCATGATGGGGGCTCCCGAAGGCGAGGAGTGGAAAGGAGCTTTCCGGCCCCTGCTGCCCGACGTGCAGGCAATCGAATTCAACGATTTCGGGGAGTTAGAGCGCATCACGCGCCGCACGGCATGCGTCCTTGCAGAACCCGTGCAGGGCGAAGCGGGCGTCCGCCCGCCTGTCCCGGGCTATCTGGAGGCGCTGCGGCGCCGTTGCGACGAAGTCGGGGCGCTGCTCGTATTCGATGAGATACAGACCGGCATGGGGCGCACGGGAGCGCTGTTCGCCATGCTCAAATACGGTGTTACGCCCGACATCGTGTGCCTGGCCAAGGCATTCGGGGGCGGCATGCCGCTGGGAGCGTTCGCCTCGAGGCCGGAGATTATGCAGACCCTGCAGGAAAACCCCGTGCTGGGGCATATCACCACCTTCGGCGGACATCCGGTATGCTGCGCAGCCGGGCTCGCGGCATTGAATTACCTGCTCGACAACAAGGTCGTCGAAGGGGTCGAGGCGAAGGGCACACTCTACGCACAACTGCTCGGCAACCATCCCGCCGTGCGTGAAATCCGCCGCAGCGGACTGTTGCTGGCGGTCGAATTGGGCGAACCGCAGAAACTCTACCGCATCATGGAACTGTTCAAGCAGGCGGGGATCCTGAGCGACTGGTTTCTGTTCTGTGACACGGCGTTCCGCATCTCGCCGCCGCTGACGATCTCGGAGGAGGAGATCCGCGGAAGCGCGGCACTGATCCTCAAATGCCTCGACGAATTGGGATAGGCCGGGCGGCCAAACGAAAAAGAGGGTCGGAAACCCTCTTTTTTCGTATTACGCCGGAATCTCCCGGCCGCGATTACCCGCAATTAAACATATGCGGCAACTATTTTTCGACGACGGCGCATGCCGGCCGTAATTTTCCGCATCGCCGTGCCTGCTCCGGCTGCGGAGTCAATGGTTTCCTATTCTTCGGCCAATGACTTGAGCAGGGCGATCTCCTCCGGCCAGCGCTGCTCGTCGGGGGTTTCAAGGATCAGCGGAATGCCGTCGAAACGCGCGTCCTGCATGATATAGCGGAAACATTCCATGCCGATCATCCCCTCGCCCAGCGGCGTGTGGCGGTCGACATGGCTGCCCAGGATTTTCATGGCGTCGTTCAGGTGCATGCCTTTCAGGTATTCGAACCCGACCACGCGTTCCAGCTCCGCAAAGGTTTTGTCGCAGGCCTCCGCCGTCCGCAGGTCGTATCCGGCGGCAAAGGCATGGCAGGTGTCGATGCAGACCCCCACGCGCGATTTGTCTTCGACCCGCTCGATCAGGTAGGCCAGGTGTTCGAAGGCAAACCCGAGGTTCGAACCCTGTCCGGCCGTGTTTTCGATCACGGCCGTCACGCCGCGGGTCTTGTCCAGCGCGATATTGATCGACTCGGCGATCAGGTCGAGCGACCGTTCGGGCGAAATCTTTTGCAGGTGGCTGCCGGGGTGGAAGTTCAGCCGGTCGAGCCCCAGCGCTTCGCAGCGCTGCATCTCGTCGAGGAAGGCTGCGCGCGACTTCTCCAGAGCCTCCCGTTCGGGATGCCCGAGGTTAATCAGGTACGAGTCGTGGGGCAGGATCTGCGCGGGTGTATACCCGTATTGGTCGCAGGCCGTGCGGAAGGCGTCGATCTGCGCTGCGGTGAGCGGCGCGGCCACCCACTGGCGCTGGTTCTTCGTGAAAAGGGCGAAGCCCGTGGCCCCGATCCCGTGTGCATTGGCGGGCGCGTTTTCCACACCTCCCGCAGCACTTACGTGTGCTCCGATATATTTCATATGATTGTCTCTGTATTAACTTAAGACAAAGTTAAGGATTTTGTAAATAATTTCATAAATTTGCATATTGAATTTGCAATTATAATCGCTTCACTATGAAATATTTTTACCTGCTTTTCGGGCTCATTCCCGCCCTTTTGGCCGGCAACCCCGCGTTCGCACAAATATCCATCGACGAAGTCGATGCCAAAGAGGACAAAGTGACCTTCCAGGACAAACTGAAATCCACCTCCGTCGATGTGGACTATTTCAGCCTGGCCCGTTACAAGGCCGAGCGCGCCGCAATCCGCAAGGAGCGCAACTACCTCGAATTCAGCGGAGGCATACAGGGTTCACTCACGTCGTACAACGACCCGTGGATCTCGGTCTCGGGCGGTGACAACTCCATTGCCCTGACGGCGGTTTTCGGGCTGCGCCACCTCTTCACGAAGAACCTCTTCACGCTCGAAACCAAGTTCAATGCCAAGCTCGGCTACAACCGCATGAAGGTCGAAACGACCCAGAAAGATGACGAAGGCAACGAATACACCGACAGCGAGGGTATCTGGTTCAAAAACCAGGACGAATTCGTGATTTCCGTCGCCCCGTCGTTCAAGATGTCCGACAACTGGTCGTACGGTTCGATCCTGAATTTCCGCAGCCAGTTCGTCAACGGGTACAAATCGCGTACGGAACAAAAGGAGGAGCACCTCAAGAGCAAATTCATGACCCCGGGCTACCTCGACATCTCGCTCGGTATCACCTATAAAAGCCCCAAGGCCAAATTCCCGATCGTGGTCAACATCTCGCCGATCGCCCTGAATGCCACCTTTGCGGAGAACGAACTGATCCGCAAAACGAACGGATTCAACTACGGTATCGAAGACCCCGACAAGACGTCCAAATACGAAGGCGGTTCGTCGATCCAGATCGACTTCGACCGCACGTTCGGCAAGACCGGTTTCCTGCGCTACCGCACGACG
>NZ_FR893453.1:5978-12984 GCF_000435435.1 Alistipes sp. CAG:29
ACGACGCTCTACTCCTTCTACGGCTGGATCACGGACATCGGTCAGAAGAACAAGATCAGCGACTATTCCGAATACCGGATTGCATATGACGACTGGGTAGAGAAAGGCAGCGACATCAAGACCAAGCCCCGCCTGCCGATCCACCCGATCGTACGCTGGGAAAATACGATCGACATCAAGGCAACAAAATACCTCTCCACGTCGTTAAGTTTCCAGCTTTACTACAACCGGGCGCAGAACCTCGACGTGCAGACCCGCACGCTGCTGAGCGTCGGCCTGACGTATACGTTCAAGAACAAGGAAAAACCGCAAAAATAGTCCGGCCGCCGGCCGGCGTATGACACGCAAATGTATAAGAACTCGAAATACACCGTCCTCTTCCCGCTGCTGCTGGCAGCGGGTGTTGTGTTGGGGCTGCTGCTGGGGCAGTACATGGGCCGCAACAGCACCACTTCGGAGATCAAGGGCATGCTCCGCCAGATGGCACTGCCCACCAACAAGTTAACCTATACGCTTTCGCTGATCGAGAATCAATATGTCGATTCGGTGGCGATGGATTCGCTTGCCGAGCACGTCATCCCGCTGCTGGTCAAGGAGCTCGATCCCCACTCGGTCTATATTCCGGCATCGGAGATGCAGGAGATCAACGAACCGCTCGAAGGCGAATTCGACGGCATCGGCGTGGTCTTCAACATGGCGACCGACACGGTGATCGTGCTGAACGTCATCCCGCAGGGCCCAAGCGACAAGGCCGGGATCAAGGCCGGCGACCGTATCATCGAGATCAACGACACGCTCGTCGCGGGGCAGAAAATCCCGCAGCGCGATGTGGTGAAGAAATTGCGCGGCCCGCGCGGCACGACCGTGCACCTCGGGCTGGGACGCCAGGGTATCTCCGACCTGGTGGGCGTCGACGTCGTTCGCGACAAGATTCCGATCAAAAGCGTAGAATCGGCGTTCTGCATTGCCGACGGCATCGGTTACATCAAGCTGGGACAGTTCGCACGGACGACCTTCGACGAGATGCAGGCATCGCTGGACACGTTGCGTGCGCAGGGCGCCACCAAACTTATCTTCGACCTGAGGGGCAACTCGGGCGGCTACCTCGACCAGGCCATCATGGTCGCCAACGAATTCCTGCACAAAGACCAGCTGATCGTCTACACGGAAGACCGCCAGCACAAACAACTGCGCGAATACGCCGACGGCACGGGCGCCGCACAGGACATGGATGTTGTGGTGCTGATCGACGAGGGCAGCGCGTCGTCGAGCGAGATCCTCGCCGGGGCATTGCAGGATAACGACCGTGGTACGATTGTTGGACGCCGTTCGTTCGGCAAGGGACTCGTCCAGCGTCAGATCCCGTACAGCGACGGATCGGCATTGCGGCTTACTACGGCGCGTTACTACACGCCTACGGGCCGTTCGATCCAGAAACCCTATACGATCGGCGACGACGAAAGTTACGAAGAGGACATCTGGAACCGGTATAAGAACAACGAGTTCTTCTCGGCCGACAGCATCCACTTCGCGGATTCGCTCAAACGGGTGACTCCGGGCGGGAAGGTGGTCTACGGCGGCGGGGGTATCATGCCCGACGTCTTCGTGCCGGCCGATACGACCGACGTAACGAAATATTTTGTCGAGGTGGCGGGGCGCAACATCCTCTACCGCTATACGATCGAATATGCCGACCGTCACCGCGAAGCTCTGAACAAGGTCAGGACGATCCCCGAACTCCAGGCGTTGCTGGACAGCGACAAGGGCCTCGTGGAGGATTTCATCCGCTATGCGGCACGCAAGGGCGTCGCTCCCGATTACCGGGACATCGCCCGCTCGCGAAAGCTGATCGAGGCCCAGCTGAGGGCTTATATCGGCCGCAACACGGCGCTGGAGGACAATGGCTTCTACGCCAACATCTATCCCGTCGACAACGTGGTGGTGCGTGCCATCGGGATATTAAACGATACACAGAAAAATGATTAAAAAACTCATCGGTATTATCGTGGCCGTGGCGGTGATCGTCATCGTCGTCATTGCGGCCATCCGGCGCGACAACTTCCAGTCGATGTTATTGCGCGACGAGATCGAAAACCAAACCTTCCCGGGGCCAGTCGACACCGACCAGCCGGCGGCACCCGTAGCGGGTGAAATCGAAGTGACGGATTCGGTAACCGTCGAGGTGGTCGATTCGATTCGGTAATACCTGTCCGGAAAGCATACGGGAAATACCTCCCGAGGGAGGGCTTTCGTAAATAACCGATTCCTGACACCGGATAATATCTGCTGGAAAATATTTATTTTCCCGGGGAAAACGGATCGAAATCACTTCGGATCGGGATTCACATAACAGGCAGCAGCCCTTGCAGGGGCTGCTGCCTGCCGTATACCTGAAATCCTGCAAAGAGTCCGGACTGCCGTATTCCATATCTTTCCCTACACGGACATGCAGTATCGGGCGGTTTCCCGCATTTATATAGGTAGTCCGTCCCTTTCGGCCGCGACTGCGAGGTCTGCACATATCCCGGCCGCGGGCAGCCAAAGTACATCCTCCGTTTGCATGAATAATCCGGGCTGCACCGACGGCCGGGGATATTGTTCCTCGGGATGGGGTGGTTTTGGCCATCGGGAATGCCTCGCAGATGTCGCAAGCCGTGTGTGGAGGAATTTGAACAACCTCATCCCGTACAGTCGAAAGCGTATAGCATGATTTTCCCCGCCGTATCGCTCACTCATTCGTCAAAAAAATACAGCAGCCCTGCGGGACTGCTGTATACGGCCTGGGCTCTTCCGAAGATCAGAAATATTTGATCTCCCTGCCCTCGATCGCCGAAAGGATATTGTTTGCGGCGGACGATGCACCGATGCGGAACAGGTCGGTCGTAAGCCACTCCTTACCGAGAATCTCCTCAACGATGGTATAGTAAAGTGCGCCGTCTTCGGCCGTGCGGACTCCCCCGGCAGCCTTGAATCCGACCTTGCGTCCGGTCTTCGCATAGTAATCGCGGATGGCCTGGCACATGACGACCGCCGCCTCGGGAGTCGCTGCGACGTCGATCTTGCCCGTCGAGGTCTTCACGAAATCGGCACCTGCGAACATCGACAGCAACGATGCCTTGCGGATCAGGTCGGGGGTTTTCAACGCCCCGGACTCGATGATGACTTTCAGTACGATGTCGCCGTCCATCTCGGAACGGATCACCTCGACCTCGTTCGCCGCCTCATCGTATTCGCCCGTAAGCATACGCCCCACATTGAGCACGATGTCGATTTCATCGGCGCCGTTTTCCACGGCCATCGCCACTTCGAGGGCCTTCACTTCGAGGAAGGTCTGGGCTGCAGGAAACCCGCCGCCCACACTCGTAATGCGCATCGGAGTGCCATCGACAGCCAGCCCCACGGTCTCGACGAATGCCGGGTAGATACAGATCGAAGCGACATTGGGGATATGGGGATATTTCTGGTAGAACTCGGCAGCCTTGCGGGCAAACTCCGTGACCGAAGTCACCGAGTCGTTGCACGACAGGGTCGTGAGGTCGATAGCCGAGTAGCACATTTTGTACACGTCGGTATTGTGGTTGCGTTTCGCGGCTTCGCGGATGCGGGCGACCTCCTGGTCTACCTGGGCTTCGCTCCACGCGGGAGCATATTCGTTCAGATGGTTGGCGTATTCCATAATAATCGCTGTTTTTACAAAATTAGGAAAAAATATTCATACGCGCGGTTCCCGTCCGTAAATTTTTCCCGTCATACCGGCTATCCTGCAAAAAAAGAGCCTGAACCACCGGGTTCAGGCTCTTTTTATCGGTTGACGGCTATTATTTGTTCAGCGCCTTCAGGTTGATGTCGTTGGCAGCCTTCTGAGCCAGTTTCGGGTTCTTCGAAACGGCGCTCTTCAGCTGGGCCTCTGCGGTCTTCAGGTCACCCTCCTTGGCAGCGATAACTGCACGCAGGTAGTCGGCGTCGGCCGAGTTGTCCTTGGAGATGGCCTGCTTGGCGGCAGAAAGGTTGTTGCTCATCACCTGAGCCACGGCCTCGTTGTAACCGTCGAGGTTCTGGGCAGCAGCCTTGTAGTCGCCTTCGGCAGCAGCGATAGCAGCCTTGGCCTGTGCATCGGCAGCCTTGGCATACTTCTTAGCCTCGGCGGTGTTGCCGTTGGCCAGGTTGCCCAGGATGAGGTTCTTGGTGATTTCGCTCGACGAATCCATCTTAGCAGCCTTCTCGAACGATTTGAGCGCAGCAGCCTTGTCGCCTGCCTTGGCCTGTGCGATACCCAGGTTGTTGTAAACGCGGGCGTCGTTGTATTTCTTCGAAGCGGTGGTCAGGATAGCAACCTGCTCCTCGGCACCGTTAGCCAGCGTCTCGGCAGCATAGAGGTACTCCTCTACGGTCAGCTCCTGGCCGTTGCGGAACGCAGCCATGATCTCGGCGTCGGTCTTGCCCTGGATGTCGGTGCTGTTCACGATCTGCGAGCGACGCAGTTCGGGAAGAACCTCCTCTTTCAGTTCGTTGAATACCGAAGACATGTTCTTGATTTCACTCTCACGCTCTGCGGGCGAGTTGTAGAGGCTCAGCACCTGGAGAATGAGGTTCTTGTCCTTGATGTTCGACTTCTCGACCAGTTCCTTGAAACCGTCCCAGTCCTCACCGTAGGCGGCAGCGTCGATGTCCAGGCCCGAATCCTTCAGCAGCTTGGCAACGACTTTCTTACCGGACTCGCTGCGTGACTTCGACAGTTTGTCGTTGAATTTCACGGGGCCATCGGGCGAAGCATAACCCTTCACGGCGATGTTCTGCGTAGCACGGTCGTTCTGCAGTTTGGCATCTACGTCAGCCTTGAACGCGTCGAGGTTGGCTTTCTTCTCGTTCTTCTTGGTTACGACCGAAGAGTTGATCGCATAGAGCAGATCGGTCTTGTCGACGACGGTGGTCACCTTCTTGTAGTTGTTGGCCATCGGAGCCATCAGGTCGGAGTATTTCAGATCCTTCTGGAGCGTGTTCAGACCATAAGCTACGGTCAGGCCGAATTCCTTGGCCAGAGCGGCCTTGGCAGCCTCGTCGTTACCGGCCAGCACGGCAGCCTGCTCCTTGGTCGGGATGGCGCCGGTGTTCAGGTTCACGAGCGTGAATTCCTTGCACTTGCCGCCCGGGCATTTGATCTCGGCGCGGAGCTGCAGGGCGCACTTGTCCATACGGGGGTCGTAGGGGAACTCTACGTGCTGCGTGAAATTGCCTCCGTTCTTCTTGTCGATGACCGTGTAGTTCTCGTCGACTTTCGAACCCTGGAGATATTTGGCGGCACCGGCAACCTCGCCACCGTCGAATACGATCACGGGAGTTACTTTGATAACGGCTTTCGCGTTGAAATACTTAACCGGGAACGTAACATTGATGTCAGCGGCAACGAT
Organism: Alistipes sp. CAG:29; assembly: GCF_000435435.1. Lineage (NCBI taxonomy): Bacteria > Pseudomonadati > Bacteroidota > Bacteroidia > Bacteroidales > Rikenellaceae > Alistipes > Alistipes sp. CAG:29. The sequence continues at coordinate 11,387 of NZ_FR893453.1, forward strand.
ACCGTTGTTCAGCGTCAGAATCTCGGGGGTAACCGTCAGGTTGATGTCATCCCGGTTCTTGGCCATCTTCTTGAAGCAATTACAGCTCGAGAATACCAGTGCGGCAGCTACGAGCACAACGCTCAATTTCATTAGATTTTTCATAATCGGTTAATTTAATGTGTTTATTTTAAATGTTTGCCTTTTTATCTGTCTTTCGGCCCGGTTCGTACGGAATTCGCGGTATTGCATCTTCCAACTCCCCAGCCAGAACAACGCAAATATAGAAAACTCTTGGTAATTGTGCAATATTTCAGGCGGAATTTCAGTACTTTTCCGCCCGAAAATATCACATTAACAGTCGTTTTACTCTTCTTTGCGTTCAGGACGTCCGTGGCGTTCGTGGCGTTCGCCGCGCTCGGGACGCTCGCCACGCGGACGACGCTCCCGCTCCACATAACCCTCGGGCTTGGGCAGCAGCACCTTGCGCGACAATTTGAGCTTGTTGGTCTTCGGATCCATACCGATCAGCTTCACGTCGATCTCATCGCCCTCTTTCAGGCCGGTCTCCTCCATGGTCTCGAAGCGCTTGTAGTCGATTTCCGAGATGTGGAGCAGGGCGTCCTTGCCGGGCATGATCTCGACGAACGCACCGAAGGTGACGATCGAACGGATCTTGCCGTGGTACGTCTCGCCGATCTCCGGGATCGCAACGATGGCCTTGATGCGGTTCAGCGCGCCGTCGAGTGCGGTCTTGTCCTGGCCGAAGATGTCCACGATACCCTTATTGTCGACCTCGGTGATCGTGATGGTCGTACCCGTGGTCTTCTGGATGTCCTGGATGACCTTGCCGCCGGGGCCGATCACGGCACCAATCATATCCTGCGGGATAGTGATCTGTACGATGCGCGGTACGAAAGGCTTGTAGTCCTCGCGCGGTTCGGCGATGCACTCGGTGATCTTGTCGAGGATGTGCAGGCGTCCCTTGCGGGCCTGCTCCAGCGCTGCGGCCAGCACCTCGTACGAGAGGCCGTCGACCTTGATATCCATCTGCGTGGCGGTGATACCGTCCTTGGTACCCGTCACCTTGAAGTCCATGTCGCCCAGGTGGTCTTCGTCGCCCAGGATGTCCGACAGCACGGCCCACTTGCCGCTCTGCGAATCGGAAATCAGCCCCATGGCGATACCCGAGACGGGCTTTTTGAGTTTCACACCGGCGTCCATCAGGGCCAGCGTGCCGGCGCAGACGGTAGCCATCGACGACGAACCGTTCGACTCGAGGATGTCCGATACGATACGCACGGCGTAGGGGTTCTCCTCACCCAGTGGAACCATCGGTTTCAGGGCGCGCCATGCCAGGTGGCCGTGGCCGATCTCGCGGCGGCTCAGGCCGCGTGCGGCCTTGGCCTCGCCCGTCGAGAAGGGCGGGAAGTTATAATGCAGCACGAACTGCTCGGTACCCTGTACCAGCACTTCGTCCTTGACTTTTTCGTCGAGTTTCGTACCGAGCGTAACGCTGGTCAGCGACTGCGTTTCACCGCGCGTGAAGATCGCCGAGCCGTGGGCTGCGGGCAGGTAGCCCACCTCGCACCAGATCGGACGGATCTCATCTGTCTTGC
>NZ_FR893454.1:0-3953 GCF_000435435.1 Alistipes sp. CAG:29
TCAGATCATTAGATCTGACCTTTTTTTATGCCCCTTTCCGAGCTCCCGCGTTACAGTTGCCGGAAAAACAAATCATACGTAACGGATTGGCCGCTATGGCAGCAAAAAAGATCGGGAAGATCTTCCGAGATCTTCCCGAAAGGGCAATCCGGCCGATCCGGATACGGGGCGCGTTGTACCTGCAGATGCCGCTTTTTGCCCTTTGCTGTTGGAGGCGTTTTGATTGCGGGGGCATTGTCGATCGCCCCCCCCCTGTTCAATTTGCAATTATCCCTGTGTGCACCGGTATTACCGGATCATCCGGTTTTATCAAAACAATAGCCCCGGTATTTCGCCAACTCCCCTGGCGGATCCTTCGGTAAAAGCGCTCACTGGGCGTCTGATATAACAATTACTCATACAGTCGGTTATTCATGCCAGTCGGTGTAGAGTCCGCACCGTTTGCAGTGGAGCCGGTAAGTGCGGCGGGTTACCGCGCGGACGCGGAGTGTCGCGTGGCGGCAACCCGGGCAGCGCATGGTGTAGAGCAGACGTTCGTAGTGCCGGAATAGGAAAAAGTTTATGCAGCTCAGGGCGATTGCCGCAAATCCGGTACCCGAATTTTCACCCGTGATTACCGGCAGCAGGCAACTTGCCAGGGTCAGGAAAAGAACGGTCAGCCCGAGCGTATGGATCGCTTGGTTGCGCAGGTGCCTCAGACGCCAGAGCGGCAGCGTGATGCACATGCCCGTTACGGCAGGTACGCAACTGATGCCGATCAGCAGGAGATAGTTGTTCATAACAATTATCAGGATGCCTGTCCCTCGGCATATTTAAGTGGGAGTTGTGGGGTGTGGAGATATAAAAAACGTGGGACAAAACTCTGATTTGCTCTCTGAGGCTCTGGAATAACCTGTGCAACCAAATACAGAATGAAGCCCACGTTGGAAACGTGAGCGTCAAACTTCATTCCTTGGTTGCTCTTAAAATTTTCCAGATTTTCAGAAAGCAAGGTACAAAGCTAACGCTTTTTATATGTATTCGCCGGCGCTTTTAGTGCGTGGACGGCAGAACTGTTCTTGTGAAAAAGGTAAAATTCGCGCGTTAATTTCTCATAGGCTTTGGAATTTGGGATTGCACATACAAATATACGAAAAACATCCGGAATTGGCGGATGTTTTTTGTCGTTAATATTGTTATATGCCCCGGAATCACCTGGGCGGGCGGGTTTTTACACTCCCGGGTTATTTGAATTCTCCGGGATGGAGGGCTTTGTATTCTTCCAGCGAGAGGGGACGGCGTCCCTGTGACCGGCGCAGTTTGTCGCCTATGACGTGGGCTGCGGCGCGGAGCGTGCGCCCCAGTTCCGTCGCGAATCCGCGGGGAGGAAAGAGTGTGCAGACCATTTCTCGATCCCATTTCTTCAGGAAGAACTTGCTGTAATATTCGTCCGTGGGGTTTATCAGGAAATCGATATCGTCTTTCCACTCGTAGCGTACGTGCATCAACTCCCCTTCGGAGAAGGGCAGCAGTTTGTAGGGGAGCGACTGGTAGGGCAGATAGTTCAGGAACAGTTCTCCGTAATCGTTGGCGTAGTTGCCGGGTACGCGCCGCTTGTCGTAAAGAACCAGTTTGTCGCCGATGTTGAGCACGACCCAGCGGTGCGATTTCTTGGGGAAAAGCCATTCGCCGAGCAGGCTCGGTGTCTCGATGTAGCCGGCCTTGCCGACCCGCATTACTTCGCGCAGGAACTGCGCCGGGTCGTCGCTGTGTTCGAGTACCTGGTTGCAGATCACGTAGTCGAATTCCTTGTCTGCAAAAGGCAGGGCTTCGGCCGCAGCGTTGACCAGCTGCTGGTGAGGGAATATGCGCAGGCCGCCGCAGCGATGGGTATCGTCGCCGAGGAATTTCTCCACGAGGACGTTCGCACGGAAGGAGGGGCGATTGCCGGGGCCTACCTCGAGTACCCGGTCACGTCTTTTGATATGCAGATCCTGTCTGCTTTTGGGAGTGCTGACTTTCATTGGCGGTCGCGTATTGTCACAAATATAGAAAAATATTTTTTATTTGTTCCGGAACATGCGTTTTACATCTTTCCACTCCCCGTCGTTGGGTGCGGGCTCGATGCCCAGCAGCCTGCACAGGATGAGGTACATGTTCTGGTTCTGGAACGAGCCCTGCCGGTAGCCCTTGCGGAATGCGGGGCCCGAGGCGTAGAAGACCATGTGCATGTCGCGGTCGCGGTTGTCGAAGCCGTGTGTGCCGCGTTTGCGGACGGGGCGTGTTTCGGCCGCGTAGTCGAGCGTCCATCCGGTCTCGGGGATGACGATGATGTTCGTCAGGCGGGTAGGGTGGGGGCCGTAATGGAAACGCCGGGGCATCTGCTCGCGCCGCCAGGCCTTCATGTGCCCCGTCCTGCGGAGTATCCTGATCGCCGTGTCGGCATACTCCTCTTTCACCTCCAGCCCGAACGGGGTGCCAGGTACGGTACGTATGACCTGCGTAGTGTCGAGCAGCGGCATGAGGTTGATGTACCGCTCCGGCGAAAGCGCGGCCATGCCATGGTCGGCCGTTACGATGAAATTGATTCGCTCGAAGACGGGCGAGCGCCGTATCTCACGGAAAAAATAGCGGAGAACGGAGTCGATGTGTTCGGCCTGGGCGACTGCCTGCGGTGAATCTGGGCCGTAGGTGTGCATCGTGGCGTCGGGCTCTTCGAAATACCACATTACCAGCTCCGGGATCTCGGCTTCGGGGCGCGTCATGGCTTCGATCACCCAATCGGCGCGTTGGTAGTAGGTCGGTTTCGACGAGTAGGGAGTCCAGACGGTCGCCTGATGCCCGTCGATCGGGACTTCGCTGCCCGGCCACATGAAGATGTTGGCCGTGAGGCCCTGTCTTTCCGCCGTGTTCCAGATCGGTTCGCCGCTCCAGAATCCCGGCAGCCGGACATCCTCCGCGTCGAACACTGAGAGCTTGCGCCCGATCTTCCGGTCGTAGAAATTGTTGTTCACGACCCCGTGGTGGTCGGGATGCAGGCCCGTGGCCATGGCGTAATGGCTGGGGAAGGTGTTGGAGGGGTAGACCGGATAAATTTCGGCATAGGTTCCCACCCGGGCGAGCGAGTCGAGTGTCGGCGTGTGGCTGCGGCCGGCGAGATCCCAGCGGAAGGCGTCCATCGAAAGGATTACGACGTATTGTTTTCCGTCGGGTGTTGCGCTGACATGAGCCTTGCGGGACGCGGCGCAGCCTGTCAGGAGGACGAGCAGCAGGAAAAACGTATATTTTTTCATGGCCGGGCGTTTTTGTATGGGTAAAGGTACAAAGAATCCGCGTAAAACGGGCAAAATACGGATAAATATGGTTAAGTGTTTAACAGTTAGGTCGGTTCGGCATTATTCCTCTACATCCTTCCAGCAAGTAAAAGGCAGGATATAAGAGGGATTGATAAGGAGAATTTCTTCTTGTCCATTGCCGATTCGAGGTCGGAAATAAGATCGGGCAATAAGTCCGGTGTTGCCTTATTTCCCCTCGCTACCGCAGAGAAATCTGCTTTTCGCAGAATCTTTGCGCGAAGGTAACCGTTTTTTCCCGGCGGACAAGAGTGTTGCAGCCCGAGAGGCCAATCGGCAGTTGGACGGGTTTCGCGCTTCGGCTCAGACTGCCGAGCGGGATTCGCTTCGGGAGGAGTATCGAACCGGATGAGATCCCTGCCGACGGCAAACGCATCGGCGGGGAGGTTACCGAACTGTTGGAGTATAAGCCCGAAAAGTTATATATCCGCCGGGTCGAAGAACTCCTGTCCCATAAGTGGATGCCACAGGCTTGAGAAGTCTGCTTAAAAAAATCCGGAATAAAGACAAAATGGGGGGGGGCAATTGCCCCCCCCCTCCTGCAATGAGTTGCGTCACTCTTCCCCCGTAAGGGGATTTTCATAAATGGAGCAGGCTTTCATCACACGGGCGGCACAGCGT
>NZ_FR893455.1:0-1492 GCF_000435435.1 Alistipes sp. CAG:29
GCCGCATCGCTGTTCCGAGTGTTTCGGCAGCATTAGAACTCCGGCGCAGGAGGATAAACACTGCAAATCATTTTATGCCAATTTACAAATTTTATCAGGATGTGCTATGCACAAGCTGGGAACGCAGACACTTCACTGTCACGGCCCAAAATCAGGAAGAAGCCGACATGATCGCCGCGCAATGCAAGGATACGCCTCTGTGTTTTGATCCGGATGCGGAACCCGGAAAAACCGTCTATTGTGTCTTCGAGGATGAAACACTTCTTGAGACGGTGGAATCTCTGCCTATCACAGATAATCATGGCAAACCGACGATCGAGGTGTACCGAAGCAACGACGACCTGTTCATTGCCGATAACTATAAAAATCGGGAGCTATGAGAGACGAGATCAGACAAAATGGTGAACCGTTCCTTTGGGCCGAAGGCGAGGAGTGGACAAGTATTCCGATGATCTTCCGGAATATCACCGGCAAGAACTTCACCGGTAAGGAGTATCGGGATTATATCGAATACTGGATCTTATCACATGGCTTTGAACTCGGCCCCGTCGAGCTATGGTGTGACGGCCGGTTCGTAGAACGCGGTGAGATCAAACTGCCCGGAAAGGAGGTGTATCATGTCTAAGATCCAGATTCCGGCCGAGTACAAGGCGTTTGAGGATAAGTTCTCGGCACTTGCCTATGGCCAAGACGACAGCAAGGTGTTTGACGATATGTTGACCTTCATCATTGACCTGTTCAGCTTCGACAATCCCTGGAAGCCTCACGGCCGATATAAAGACCTGGAGATTCGCAAGCGTTTCTTCGAGCTTTTTCAGGAGATAGTACTCCTGATGAACAAGAAGGAACGCGACGACGGGGAGTGGTACGACCCCTTCGGGAATCTTTATGAAACTCAAATTGCCTCACATGGCCGGCGTGCAAACGCTGGCCAGTTTTTTACTCCAGAGAATATTGTTGATTTTATGGTTTCCATCAATAGTGGTGGACGGGATTTGACAGGAAAAGGGTTGAATTTCGGAGATCCTGCCTGCGGTAGCGGCCGGTTCTTGATTGCTGCCCATGCGAAATTCCCTGGTAACTACTGCTGTGGCGAGGACATCGACCGAACCTGTGCCCTTATGACGGTCTGCAATTTCATCCTGCATGGCGTGAACGGCGAGGTTATCTGGCATGATTCGCTTAGGCCGACCAAAGATTACTTCTATGGAGCCTGGCGTGTCCGCCCACGTCCGGAACTGATGGGTATACCTGAAGTTTCCAAAATGGAATGGGAAGACACGCTGTGCTATGCCGTCTGGGAGAGCCGCCGCATAAAGGCCGATCCCGCCAAAACATCAGAGTCACCGGCTGCTGAAGCACCGCAGATCGTGCAACTCAACCTCTTCTGATCGAGAAGCCCGCCGGGAGGCGGGCTTCTCTTTTTTTTTGTTCGTAAAATTCTCGCAACGGCAACCGGCCGCCGGCAGACTTCGCCTGCCGTTCGCGGCGA
>NZ_FR893456.1:0-329 GCF_000435435.1 Alistipes sp. CAG:29
GCACGAGCATCGAATACGCCTTCACCCATCCCGAAGCTTCGCGCACCTATATAAAACAGCACGCACAGGAGCTGGATGACAAGGTAATCGACGCGCATATCGCGCTCTTCGTGAACGGATATTCGCTCTCGCTGGGCGACGAAGGCCGCCGTGCCGTCGAGGCACTGACGGGGGTGATCCCCTGAGCAACCGCCGGCCACCTCCAACACGTTCCGTCATGAAGTCCGTTTTATTATTGTTTCCGCTCCTGATCACCGCAATTCGTGCAACGGGCGAGACGCCCCTGCGGCAGGCCGCCAACGGGAGCCGGGTACGCTTCCTCGGGCTGC
>NZ_FR893456.1:424-2413 GCF_000435435.1 Alistipes sp. CAG:29
ACCAGCCGGCGGGGCAGGCGGTTACGAGTCCGGAAAAATCGCGGCGGACGAGAGCAAAACCCTCGGCAGGCATGGCTGGAGTACATGGCCCGGTTGCAAAAGGCCGGCTACTGGCTAATGAGTACGACAGACAAAGACCTAATGGATTTCGACGGCTCGCAATGGATCCCGGGAGTAAATCCGAACGGACAATGCCACCTCGTCGACCGATGGTGCGGACACGGTATCCGGGAACTGTGCCTGCCGCTCTTCCCGCTGACCGGAATGGACATCACCGGCAACGACATATGACCGGAATGGAAATAACCGGCAACGACATATATTAGGAAACGCCCCGGCAACCCGGAACATACAGCTTACGGCGACAACGAACCACTGCCAAGCAACCCCAAACCCCGCAATATCCCATGTACCGCACGACAAACCGACCCAACACCCGTATCGAAGTGGCCGACGCACTGCGCGGCATCGCCGTGGCAGGGATCATCCTGTTCCACGCCCGCGAGCATTTCAACCTCTACTGGAGCGCCCTCGACCTGCCCCGCGCCGGATTCGGCAGCTGGGAACAGCCCGTGGCCGACGCGCTGGGATTCCTGCTTTCGGGCAAGATGTACGCCATCTTCGCATTGCTCTTCGGGCTGAGCTTCTTCATCCAGAGCGACAACCAGGCACAGCGGGGCAACGACTTTTCGCGGCGCTTCGCATGGCGCATGGTGCTGCTGTTCGGCATCGGGCTGGTCAACGCGGCGATCTACAACGGCGACGTGCTGACCTACTACGCCCTTTTCGGGCTGCTGATGATTCCCATCGGCAAGCTCCCCAACCGATGGGTGTGGGTCATCGCGGCCCTGCTTTTCATCCAGCCGCTCGAACTCTGGCAGTATTTCAGCGGACATACACTCTCGATCCGCGGCATCGAAGGCATGGAGACCCTCTATCCCACCCTCGCCACGGGCACCTTCGCCGAGAGCGCCCGCGTGAGCCTGCTCTACGGCCCGCTCAGTTCGTTCGGCTGGGGACTGGAACACGGCCGGGGCACGCAGACGCTGCTGATGTTCGTACTGGGCATGCTGGCCGGCCGCTACCGGCTCTTCTACGACGAAGGGCAGCACAGACGCATCTGGGGCGGGCTGCTGGCCGTGGGCATCGCGGGCACGTGGCTCGTACCGTTCGAAGCGATGCGCAACCTGATGACGGCCACGGCGATCGTCTCGACGGTCGTCCTGCTGTGGTACGGCTGGCCGGGGTTCCGCCGGGCACTGCACGGCATGACCTTCTTCGGGCGCATGAGCCTGACCAACTACCTGCTGCAATCGCTGCTCGGGACGGCGCTCTTCTACAACTGGGGGCTGGGGCTTTACCGCCACGTGGACGTGATATACGGCACGCTGGCGGGCGTGGGGATCATCCTGGTTCAGTATCTCTTCTGCCGCCTCTGGCTGCAGCGCCATACGCACGGCCCCGTCGAATGGGTGTGGAAAAAGCTCACCTGGGTCGACCTCCCGCTTTTCGACCGTAAAATCGCCTCCTGAGGGCGATTTTTTCGTGTCGCCGTTTGGTTATCCCGATTTTTTTGTATATTTATAGTCGGCTAATCGGAAAATGCTCCGCAGCACGACTTTCCGTTCCGGGAACCCGGCTCCGCGAAGTACTCCCGACGATGCCCCGCACCACCGCAAAACCTTAAAACCATACGGGAATATGAAAAACTATTCAGCAAAAGAAATCAAAAACATCGTACTCATCGGGGCGCCCGGCACGGGAAAAACTACCCTTGCCGAAGCGATGGCCTTTGAGGGTAAGGTCATCGACCGCAGGGGTAGTATCGAGGCGAACAACACGCTCTCGGACAACACGGATATCGAGCACGAATACAAACGCTCGATCTATTCCACGATCCTCTTCACCGAATTCATGGATCGCAAGCTGAACATCATCGACTGCCCGGGCTCGGACGACTTCTGCGGGAGCCTCTTCTCGGCATTCAAG
>NZ_FR893456.1:2437-34643 GCF_000435435.1 Alistipes sp. CAG:29
CAAGGTGGGAGACGTCGGCGTATTCCTGTTCAACGCACAAAACGGCTGGGAGGTCGGCAGCGAAATCCAGGCCCGCTATGCACGCCTGCTGAAAAAACCCGTCATCGGCGTGGTGAACCAGCTCGACGCCGAGAAAGCCAATTTCGAAGCCACGATCGAGTCGATCAGGGCCGCATCGCGCGTGAAGCCCGTCATCGTACAATACCCCGTCAATCAGGGGCCGGAATTCAACGCCTTCATCGACGTGCTGCTGATGAAGATGTACCGCTTCAAGGACAATGACGGACACCGCGAGGAACTGGAGATCCCCGCCGAGGAGATAGACAAGGCGCAGGAACTGAACAAGGAGCTGGTCGAAATGGCCGCCGAACACGACGAGGCGCTCATGGAGCTCTACTTCGACAAAGGTACACTCACGCAGGACGACATTCGTGCGGGTCTGAAAATCGGCGTTTCGAAACGCGAGGTGATGCCGATCTTCTGCACCAGCGGCAAGCGCGACATCGGCACCAAGCGCCTGATGGAATTCATCATCAACGTGGCACCCGGCCCGCTGAAGGCTCCGTGTTTCCTCTCGACCGAGGGCGAGGAGATCGCCGCCGCCGAGACGGCACCCGCCGTGGCGTTCGTATTCAAGAGCCAGGTCGAACAGCATATCGGCGAGATCACCTATTTCCGCGTCATTCGCGGCAGGATCGCCGAGGGCACCGAGCTGGTAAATACCCGCACGGGCAACAAGGAGAAGATTTCGCAGTTGTTCGCCGTGGCGGGCAAGAACCGCATCAAGGTCACGGAGCTGTCGGCCGGCGATATCGGCTGCACGGTGAAGCTCAAGGGCACGCGCACCAACGACACGCTCTCGGCTCCTTCGGCACCGGTCAGCATCGAACCCATCGTCTTCCCCGAACCGCGCTACCGCGCCGCCGTGAAGGCCAAGGAGCAGAGCGACGAAGAGAAACTGGGCAAAGTCTTGAACGACGCCAAGTTCGAAGACCCGACGATTCTGGTCGAATACTCCAAAGAACTGAAACAGACCATCATCCAGGGTCAGGGAGAACACCACCTGAATATTCTGCGCACACGCATCGAGAAGGAGAACAAGCTCTCCTACGACTATATCGCACCGAAAATCCCCTACCGCGAGACCATCACCAAGGTTGCGCAGGCCGATTACCGCCACAAGAAACAATCGGGCGGTGCCGGGCAGTTCGGCGAGGTGCATATGATCATCGAACCCTACTACGACGGCATGCCCGAGCCCAAGAACTACAAGGTTCCCGGCAAGGGCGACATGATCGTGAACCCCAAGACCAAGGAAGAATACGACCTGGCATGGGGCGGCAAATTGCAATTCTACTCGGCGATCGTGGGCGGCGCCATCGACGCACGCTTCATGCCCGCCATCCTGAAGGGTATCATGGAGAAGATGGACGAAGGCCCGCTGACGGGTTCCTACGCCCGCGACATCCGCGTGGTGGTATACGACGGAAAGATGCACCCGGTGGATTCGAACGAAATCTCCTTCAAACTGGCGGCGCGCAACGCCTTCAAGGAGGCTTTCCGCAACGCGGGGCCCAAGATCATGGAGCCGATCTACAATGTCGAGATACTCGTCCCGAGCGACTACATGGGCGCCGTGATGTCCGACTTGCAGAACCGCCGTGCGATGATCGCCGGAATGGAGTCCGACAAGGGCTTCGACCGTCTGAACGCCATGGTTCCGCTGGCTGAACTATACCGCTACTCGACGACACTCTCGTCGCTGACGTCGGGCTCGGCCACCTATACCATGAAATTCTCGTCCTACGAGCAGGTGCCGGCCGACGTGCAGGACAAGCTGCTGAAGGCCTACACCGATACCGACGACGAATAATCCCCGGCAGCGGAGAAATACAGCGGGAGGGCAATCCCCCTTCCGGGCAAGGGCGGGCAATTATGCCCGCCCTTTTTCGCCGTCCGGGAACCGGCAGTCCCCGCCTCCGCCCACCGGTGCTCCGCACGCCCTGGGGTATGGCGTATGCCCCCAATCCGCCCGGCATCCCGGCATATCCCGCGCGGCCGCAACGAACAGAGCCGCCTCATGTTAAATTAATGTTAACAATTCGGTGTCAAAACCGCTTCGTCGGAAAAAATGGCGTAAATTTGTTCACAATTTGCACTAAATCCTCACATGAGCGAAATCTACACCGTAATCGTAGTTATTCTGGGAATCCTCGCCATTTCAGGTCTTTTCGTCGGCGTCACGAACGACGCAGTCAATTTCCTCAACTCTGCCATCGGCTCCAAGGCCGCTTCGATGCGGGTCATCCTCACCGTCGCCTCTGTCGGCATTATCGTCGGCGTAGTCACCTCGAGCGGCATGATGGAAGTGGCCCGAAGCGGCATGTTCAATCCCGGACTGTTCACATTCCACGAGGTCATGATGTTATACCTGGGCGTGATGTTCGCCAACATTATCCTGCTGGATCTCTACAACTCGTGGGGACTGCCCACCTCGACCACCGTCTCGCTGATCTTCTGCCTGCTGGGCTCGGCCATCGCCGTGTCGATCTACAAGATCTCGAACGACCCCGCGCTGGGCGTCGGTTCTCTCGGGCATTTCATCAACACCTCGCGCGCCATGGGTATCGTCTCGGCGATTCTGCTGTCGGTAGTCATCGCCTTCACCTGCGGTACGATCGTCATGTATATTTCGCGTACGATCTTCTCGTTTCGCTATACGGTGATCTTTCGCCGCTTCGGGTCGTTGTGGTGCGGCGCATCGCTTACGGCGATCATCTATTTCGCAGTCTTCAAAGGACTCAAATCGCTGCTTGCGGACAATGCCTTCGTCGGAATGGTCGACCGGCACCTGCTGCTGTCGCTCTTCATCTGCTGGGTGGCATGCTCCGTGCTGCTGTTCTTCATCCAGCGGTTCAAGATCAACATCCTGCGCATCACGATCCTGTCGGGGACGTTCGCCCTGGCACTGGCTTTCGCGGGCAACGACCTGGTGAATTTCATCGGCGTACCCGTCGCCGGATTCGACGCCTTCTCGATCGCCAAGCATTCGGGTGACCCGCAGATGATGATGGGGGCACTCTCGGAAAACGTCCCGGCCAATTTCCTGATTCTGCTTGCCGCAGGGGCGATGATGATCCTCACGCTCTGGACTTCGAAAAAGGCCATGCACGTCTCCGAAACCGAGTTGTCGCTCTCCGCAGCGCAGGAAGACGAAGGCCCCGAGCAGTACGGTTCGTCGGTCATGTCCCGTACGATTGTCCGCGCAGCGCTCAATATCAACGCCGGCATCGAACGGATCATCCCCGCACGCGTACGGGCAGCCGTCTCACGCCGTTTTGAATACGAGGACATCGAACATAGCGGCGCCCCCTACGACATGATACGCGCTACGGTCAACCTCACAACCTCGGCCATGCTGATCGCCATAGCCACCTCGCTCAAACTCCCCCTGTCGACCACCTATGTCTGCTTCATGGTAGCCATGGGTTCGTCGCTCGCAGACCGCGCATGGGGCCGCGAAAGCGCCGTGTACCGCATCTCTGGCGTCATGACCGTCATCGCTGGGTGGTTCATCACGGCGCTGGGCGGATTCCTGATCGCCTTCGTCGTCGGACTTGCCCTGATCTACGGCGGCACGATGGCCTTCGTTATCGTCACGGTACTCTGCGGCTACATGCTCATCCACAGCAATTTCCTCAAGAAAGGCAAGACATCCGCCGCCCCAGCCGCAGCCGGGGTGAAATCCCAGAGCACGGAAGACATCATCATCAACCTGCGCGACGAAGTATGCCGTACGATGGAGTCGGCGACAAAGATCTATGACCGTACGCTGATCGCCGTATTCAAGGAGAACCGCAAGGTGCTGCGCGACATGGTCAAAGAGTCGAACGACCTCTTCTACCAGTCGCGCGAGCGCAAATACACGCTGCTGCCCACGCTCAAAAAGCTCCAGAGCAGCGACGTCAACACGGCCCACTACTACGTGCAGGTGGTCGACTACCTCAACGAAATGACCAAGGCGCTGATGCACATCACGCGCCCGGCGTTCGAACACATCGACAACAACCACGAAGGGCTTTCGAAGGAGCAGGCCAAAGACCTCATGTCGATCAACGACGACGTGGAGTCGATCTACCGCCATATCAACCAGATGCTGCGCGACGGCGATTTCTCCGAAATCGAGATGGTGCTCACGCTGCGCGACCAGTTGTTCGAGTCGATCGCCGAAGCCATTAAATCGGAGCTCTCGCGCATCAACGAAGCCCGCTCGAATACCAAGGCCAGCATGTTGTACCTGACGATCCTCACCGAAACCAAAAACATGGTGCTGCAATCACGCAACCTGCTCAAATCACAACAATACTTTCTCAAGCACCGCACGGGGCCGCAGAAGTGGATTAAATAACGGCTACGTATAAATCCCTGCATTCCGTTTGCAGCGGGATAAAAGCAGACGCGGCAACGGGCGCCCGGAGCAGACGGGCGGAAACCGCAGCCGTTCGGGAAAAAACCACGAACGCTCCGCCAAAACGGCTTGCAGATAGTTTTAGCTACCTTTTGTCACCCAAAGGTACTCGAGATTGCTTTTTTGCAGAGAAAACACATAACCGCATCCTGCACGAAAGCACACGACAGGTTACACAAAAAACGCATACGACATGGATATAGCACAGGTCAAGCGGCGGGAGAACATCGCCGAATACATCCTTTACCTCTGGCAGTTGGAAGACCTGCTGCGGGCGCTGCAATTCAGCCCCGAGGCGATCTTCTCGACGCTGATCGCCCCCCGCAAGGACATCGCCGAGGAGCAGAAGCACGTCTACCTGCTGTGGTACATGGACATCGCCAATCTCCTGCATCAGGAAGGCAAGGACGAGAAAGGGCACTTGGAGCATACGCTCCACCTGATCGGCGATCTGCACGACCTGCACCTGCAATTGATGAAGCTGCCCGTCGGCGCACATTACCGCCAGACCTACGCGAAGCTGGAGCCCGAGCTGCCGCGCCTGCGCGCCGTACTGGGCAATCCCGGCATGAACGACACGGAACTCTGTTTCCGCGCACTCTACGCGGCGATGCTCTACCGCATCAAGGGCGAGGGTGACAAACAGGCCGTCACCGACACGCTCGAATACATCTCGCCCGTCATCGCCGAGCTGGCAGACATGTACGGCAAAGTCGAACGCGGAGAAATCGACCTGTTCAAGACCGACACGGCGAAATAGACCGTTCCGGGGCCGACGCAGCCAAACAGCGCACCCGGGCACCCGAAGCGGGATGCCGGCATCGGGCAACAGCCCCGCCACCGAAGACTCCGGCAGCCCGGGAAGGGCCGAGAGCCGCGCCAAATCACCTGCGACCGGCCTCCAAGCGAAAAAACGGACGCCCACAAAGGCATCCGTTTTTATCTTGCGAACCGCAGCAGCGACGCGCCGGCCCTACTTTATATCCAACCCCATGATATAGTCGTTCATATAATATCCGTCACCGATCGGGAAATCGCCTTCGCGCAGTTTGCGCATCCCCATCCGCTCGTAAAAGTGCAGCGCCCGGTTGTTGCGGTTGACGTTCAGCTCCATGCGGCAAGGCGCAGGATGCACCGAACGGATATATTCCACGGCATGGCGGAACAGGAATTCCCCGGCACCGATTCCCTGGAAGCGGGGAAGGACATAGATTTTCTGCAAATGGAAAAGGTCTTCGGCCTCGTGCTGCACCGAAAGGTAACCGCACGGTTCGCCGTCGGCCGAGGCGATGAACCAGGCGAACTCCCCGCACATCTCGCGCGCAAGCACCTCCGCCCCATACATCCACTCCATCATATACTCCATCTGCGACGGGGTGATGATCCCGCGGTAGGTCGCGGGGAACACCTCGTCGGCAAGGCGGCGTATCAGGGCGCAATCGGCCTCACAGGCCCGTCGTATCGTCAGCATCATCTGGAACAATAAAAAAAGGCCGGCACGAAAGCCGACCTCTTAGTCATTTTCCCGCAGGAATTAAGCGTACTTGAACGTCGACTCGTCCGATACGGTCAGCTTCTTGCGACCTTTTGCGCGACGTGCAGCCAGCACCTTGCGGCCGTTCGCCGTAGCCATACGGCTGCGGAAACCGTGCTTGTTGATTCTCTTCCGGCGCGAGGGCTGGTAAGTTCTCTTCATTGCCATAGCTATATAATTTTTGTTGTTTCAGACATTTTTACGGATTGCAAAAGTACAACAAAAAAGTTATCCGCAAAAATTTTTCAAGAAAATATTTCAAAAAGCCGGGTAAAAAGCATGAAATCTTTTTATCTTTGTCAAAGAGAGTGGCCGCCGACAAAGCCGCATGTCCGCACGGGACATGTCCGCACGGCAGGGGCGGCTTACGGCGGGAAACGGTTCCTGCCGTTAATTTTCACGGATTATGGCGATTTTCAAAGTTGAAGGAGGCCATCGGCTCCACGGCAGCATCACGCCCCAGGGCGCCAAGAACGAAGCGTTGCAGATACTCTGCGCCACGCTGCTGACCCCCGAACGGGTTACGGTGCACAACATTCCCCAGATCCTCGACGTCATGCAGCTCATCGAACTGCTGCGGCGCATGGGCGTCGAGGTCGAACAACTCGCGGAGGGTACATACAGTTTTTGCGCCCGCGAAATAGATTTCGACTACCTCCGCACGGAGGACTACCGGCAACGCTGCATGCGCCTGCGCGGCTCGGTGATGCTCATCGGCCCCATGCTGGCGCGCTTCGGCGTGGGTTACATACCCAAACCCGGCGGCGACAAAATCGGCCGGAGGAGGCTGGACACCCATTTCCTCGGGTTCCAGAAGCTGGGTGCGAAGTTCAATTTCGACATCGCCGACGAATTTTTCATGGTCGAGGGCCGCGAGTTGAAAGGAACCTACATGCTGCTGGACGAAGCATCGGTGACCGGTACGGCCAACATCGTGATGGCCGCCGTGATGGCCAAGGGCTTCACGACGATCTACAACGCCGCCTGCGAACCCTACCTGCAACAGTTGTGCAAGATGCTCAACCGCATGGGCGCACGCATCTCGGGCATCGCCTCGAACCTGCTGACCATCGAGGGCGTCGAGTCGCTCGGCGGCACGGAGCACACGCTGCTGCCCGACATGATCGAGGTGGGCAGCTTCATCGGCATGGCCGCCATGAACCAGTCGGAACTGACGATCCGCAACGTATCGTTCGAGAACCTGGGCATCATCCCGGCGCAGTTCGCCCGCATGGGCATCCGTTTCGAGCAGCATGACGATGACATCTATATCCCGCAACAGGAACATTACAGCATCGACACCTTCCTCGACGGGTCGATCATGACGATCGCCGACGCCCCGTGGCCGGGGCTTACACCCGACCTGCTGTCGATCTTCCTCGTGGTGGCGACGCAGGCCAAAGGTGCCGTGCTGATCCACCAGAAGATGTTCGAAAGCCGCCTGTTCTTCGTCGACAAGCTGATCGACATGGGGGCGCAGATCATCCTCTGCGACCCGCACCGTGCCACGGTCATCGGCCACGACCACCGCATCCGCCTGCGGGCCACGCGCATGACCTCGCCCGACATACGTGCGGGTGTGGCGCTGCTGATCGCCGCCATGTCGGCCGAAGGGGTTTCGACGATCCAGAATATCGACCAGATCGACCGCGGCTACAAGGACATCGACGGGCGTCTGAACGCCCTCGGCGCACGGATTACGCGCATCGACGACTGCGAATAAGAGGGAAGGCCAAACGGCAGCGCCGCAGCGGGGAACAAGACTGAAACAAGATTAAGAAACACGATTGGGAGCTTATGTTTTTGGAAAATGCCAGCCGCAAGGGCTGGATCGAAGTAATCTGCGGCTCGATGTTCTCGGGTAAGACCGAGGAGCTGATACGCCGCCTCAAACGCGCCAGGTACGCAAACCAGAAAGTCGAGATATTCAAACCCCGCATCGACGTGCGCTACTCGGAGGAGGAGGTCGTTTCGCACGACGCCAACGCCATCCGCTCCACGCCGGTCGACTCGCCGCGCAACATTCTGCTGATGACCTCGGAGGTCGACGTCGTGGGCATCGACGAAGCGCAATTCTTCGACGACAGCATCGTCGAGGTCTGCCGCGAACTGGCCGACAGCGGCGTGCGGGTCATCGTCGCAGGGCTGGACATGGACTACACCGGCAAACCCTTCGGGCCGATGCCGGCGCTGATGGCCACGGCCGAATATGTCACCAAGGTGCACGCCATCTGCGTCCGCTGCGGCAACCTCGCCCATCACTCGCACCGCCTCACACAGGACGAAAAGCTGGTCGTACTGGGCGAAACGGACTCCTACGAAGCCATCTGCCGACACTGCTTCAAAGAGCTGGTACGCGACAAGAAAGAGAAATAAGCGCAACGGGCTCGCACGGGGAACCGGGCACCTGCCAGCCTACACCAAGAAAAGCACACCGAGGGCTACAAACGCGCCACCGAAGGACATTTCAAACGTCGCATGGCCTATGCGGATCGCAGCCGGCAACAACCCCGCCCTGCCGAAGCCTGCGAAGAATAGCGGACACACCTGCGGCCTACTGCGCAGCCTGCAGCGCAGCGATAAACCCGGGCCACAATACCCACAGGTTCTCGGTCTGCAACCAAAGTTCGCGCGCCTGCGCCTGCACGGAGGGACGTTCGCCCTCGATATCCCGCAGGTAAGCATCGTCGGCAGGGTGCTCGGCGGCCGTAAATTCCCGGAAAAAAGGCGCAAACCGCGTCTTGAAATGCAGCAACTCCCCTTCGGGAAGCGTCCCTTCACGACGGAATGCCGACCAGAGCAGCAATATCCCGCGGCTGGCACATTTGTCCGAAACGTCGTTTATCACTTCGTCGAACAGTTCCTGCTCGTCCATCGCCAGGTAATCGAACGCCAAGAGTTCGCTCCCCTCGAGGTGGTCTTCGGGATCCAGCTCCAGGAGCATCTCCAGCAGCGCCGCAGACATCTCGAAATCGTTGATCAGAAAGTGGTCGATGGCCGAGGCACGGATCAGTTCGAGCGCAGACTGCGAATTGCGGTGGCTCCATTCGAGGTTGATCTCTTCGTCTTCGGGCAGCAACCCCGCAAGCCGCTGGAATGCCTGGTAACGTTCATTGCAGGCATCTTCGACATTCCCCGCGGCCTCCAGCTCACGGGTGTGTGCCAAAACCCTGGTGAAATTATACGGCCCGTCGCCGACGATTTCGAAAGTCTGGTCGGGCGTGGGGTTAAGATATGCTTTTTGCATCGCAGCGCATTTTAAAAATCATGGTTATCAGTATAGCGAGTGTCAGCGCGCCGCCCAGCAGGTAGGCCGCTGCCCGGTCGCGCATGCCGCACATAAGCGGCGATATAAAGACATAGGACATGCAGACGTAGGTCATGACCAGCGCCGGCAGGAGCCCCACACAGCGGTTACGGCCCCGTTTGTTCAGGTAGGCCGTAATCATCCACAGCGTGACCATCGCCAGCGTCTGGTTCATCCATGCGAAATAGCTCCACATGGCCTCGAACGGCAGGCAGAAAATAATGACCAGCCCCGCAGCGAAGAGCGGGATGCTGATATAGATTCGCTTGCGCAGGCTGCGCTGTTCGAGCCCCATGAAATCGGCCACGATCAACCGTGCCGAACGGAACGCCGTATCGCCCGAGGTGATGGCGCAGGCCACAACCCTGAAGATCACCAGTCCGGCCAGCACTTCGCCCAGCGTAGTGCGGGCGATGACATCGACCATCACGGCCGCCAGCCCACCATATTCCGCAATCGCGGCATTCAGCCCGGAGGCACCGTTCCAGAAGGCCATGGCGATGGCCGCCCATATCAGCGCGATGATGCTCTCGGAGATCATGGCGCCGTAAAACACGGGGCGAGCCTGCCGTTCGGAGCGCAGGCAGCGTGCCATCAGCGGCGACTGGGTCGCATGGAAGCCCGAAATAGCGCCGCAGGCGATGGTCGTAAAGAGCATCGGCAGGATCGGAAACCGCTCCGGGTCGGCAATGCAATTTTCCAGAGAAATAAACTCGGGGATCGTATATTTGCCGCTGAAAAGCAGCACGGCGAGGATTCCCAGCGCCATGAAAAGCAGTGCGCAGCCGAAAACCGGATAGATACGGCCGATGATCTTGTCCACGGGCAGCAACGTCGCCACGATATAATAGATCAGGATAACGCCCAGAATGATGAGCAGCAACCACGAGAACCCGCCGAAGGCGATACCCGACAGCGCCGGGGCGTCGATACGGTTGGCGATCAGCTGGGCGGGCTGCGACAGGAAGATGGCGCCGACGAGCACCATCAGTCCCACGGAAAAGACCCGCATAAGCTGCTTTACCCCCGGCCCGAGGTAGGTGCCGACGGTCTCGGGCAAACTCGCACCGTTGCTGCGCAGCGAGACGATCCCGGCGATGAAGTCGTGCGCCGCCCCCATGAAGATACCGCCGAAGGTGATCCACAAGAATGCCACGGGGCCGTATGCCGCGCCCAGTACGGCACCGAAAATCGGCCCCAGCCCCGCGATATTGAGCAGTTGTATGAGGAAAGTCCTCCACATCGGCATCGGGATATAATCCACCCCGTCGAACGACGTGGCCGAAGGCACAGGCCGCGCAGCATCCACGCCGCACAGGCGTTCGAGATAGCGTCCGTAGGTGAAATATGCTGCCATGAGGAGCCCCAGGCACCCCAGGAAAGTAATCATAACCCGGTCTGTTTTCGGTTAGTTTTGACGCGAATATAGCAAGAAATGCGAGAATTTTCCGAAAATTGTTGCGAGAAAAATATTTTTTTCAGATATTTGCAATCCCAAAGAGAGCTTAATGTTCTCGGTAAGCCGAAATAGCTCAGTTGGTAGAGCGTTTCACTCGTAATGAAGAGGTCCCGGGTTCAAGTCCCGGTTTCGGCTCGGAAAGGTCGCCATACGGCGACCTTTTTTCGTTATAAGGCCTTGCGAACCCGAATTTTTTATACTTTTGTTGCGCAATGGTTCGCAAAGGGGTTCCGCAACCCCCTGACCGATTAAAAGGGAATGCCGTGAAAATCGGCAACAGTTCCCTCTGCTGTGAGTTCCTGCCACCCGAAATGGCACAACAAGTCCTGACAATCTTTTGCCACTGGCCCCAGTCCGGCCGGGAAGGCGTCTCGACGGGAACGAGTCAGAAGACCTGCCGTTGCAATGATTTTACAATCCAGGGGAATGGATCGTGATCGGCATGAAGAGCCTGCCGGCAAGGCATATTCCCGGATGTAAAATCAGTTTGACAAATACGAAGGCCGCACCGGACATCCGATGCAGCCGGCTGCAGCCCCGTACCAGGGAAGAGGTGGGGCGGGCCGTTTCTTTAATTTTCGACGCATGAAACGGATTTTACGACATATCCTGCCCGTGATCCTGTGCCTGCCGGCACTGGGCGGCTGCATGAAGTGGGACTACGCAGACATGGAAGAGTTCGCCGCGACGGGGCCGGGGTTGTTCATCACCAACGAGGGAAATTTCCAGTACGGCAACGCCACGCTCTCCTATTACGACCCGGCAACGAAAAAGGTCGAGAACGAGGTTTTCTACCGTGCCAACGCCATGAAGCTGGGCGACGTGGCACAGTCGATGACCATCCACAACGATTTGGGATGGATCGTCGTGAACAATTCGCATGTCGTCTTCGCAATCGACCTCCGTACATTCAAGGAGGTGGGCCGCATCACGAACCTCACCTCGCCGCGGTACATCCACTTCGTCTCCGACGAAAAGGCCTATGTGACCCAGCTCTGGGACAACCGCATTTTCATCGTCAA
This sequence comes from Alistipes sp. CAG:29, assembly GCF_000435435.1. Taxonomy (NCBI): domain Bacteria; kingdom Pseudomonadati; phylum Bacteroidota; class Bacteroidia; order Bacteroidales; family Rikenellaceae; genus Alistipes; species Alistipes sp. CAG:29. Next base: position 14,228 of record NZ_FR893456.1, read on the forward strand.
CCCCAGGCGGTACGAGATCACGGGCTACATCGAGTGTCCCGGCATGACACCCGGATCGGGATCGACCGAGCAGATGGTACAGTACGGGCAATACGTCTACGTGAACTGCTGGTCGTACCAGAACCGGCTGCTGAAGATCGACACCCGAACCGACAGGGTGGTGGACGAACTGGTCGTCGGCGTACAACCCACATCGCTGGTACTGGATGCCAACGACAAGTTGTGGACGATCACCGACGGCGGTTACGAAGGCAGCCCCTACGGATATGATGTTCCGGCACTGTACCGCATCGACGCCGCCTCGTTCCGCCTGGAAAAGCAGTTCCGTTTCAGAGAGGGGGATGCACCCTCGGAAGTGCAGCTCAACGGCACGCGCGACACGCTGTACTGGATCAACAAGGATGTCTGGCGCATGCCCGTAGCTGCCGAGCAGCTCCCGGCGCGCCCGTTCCTCGAATACCGGGAGACGAAATATTACGGGCTGACGGTCGACCCGGACAACGGCGACGTTTACGTGGCCGACGCCCTCGACTACCAGCAGCAGGGGATCGTCTACCGCTATACGGCCGACGGCGACGCGGTAGACGAATTTTACGCGGGCGTTACCCCGGGCGCCTTCTGCTGGAAACGATAACCCGACAAACACGCGAAGCAATGAAGAGACTCCTAATTCCGCTGTTCAGCATCGCCCTCTGGTGGAGCGCCGCCGCCCAGGACAAGGCGCAGTCGGACGGAGGGTGGTGGAACGAGAATCCGTCGCTGGTGTTGCCCATCCGCGCAGTCGGGGTGACGGGCGTGAAGCCCATGAAAGAAATAGGCGTTCAGAAAACGCAGCTCGACACGCTCGTCCTGCACGAGAACATTGCCCTGTCGATGGCCGACGTGCTGACATTCAATTCGTCAATCTTCATCAAGCAATACGGACGGGCGACGCTTTCGACGGTCGCATTCCGCGGCACGGGCCCTTCGCATACGCAGGTGGTGTGGAATGGCATGCGTATCAACTCGCCGATGCTGGGCATGACCGATTTCTCGATGATTCCCTCCTACTTCGTCGACGACGCACAACTGCTGCACGGCACCTCGTCGGTCAACGTCACGGGCGGCGGCCTGGGCGGTGCGGTCATGCTGGCGACCAAACCCGCCGATACGCAGGGCTTCGGGCTGCAATACACCCAGGGCATCGGGTCATTCTGGACGACGGACGAATTCCTGCGTCTCACCTACGGCAACGACCGCTGGCAGACCTCCACGCGCGTGGTATATTCGTCGTCCCCCAACGAATATTCCTACCGGAACCACGACAAGAAGGAAAACATCTACGACGACGAGCACAACATCATCGGTTCGTACTATCCCCGCGAAAAGCACGACGACGGAGCTTTCCGCGACTTCCACCTGTTGCAGGAGGCCTATTACAACACGGGCAACGGAGACCGGTTCGGCCTGAACGCCTGGCTGATCGCCTCGAAGCGCGGGCTGGGGCGCATGACGACCGATTACGGCGATCCGAAGAAATTCATCAACGAACAGCGCGAACGCACGCTGCGCAGCGTGCTGTCGTGGGATCACCTGCGCCGGAACTGGAAAGTCGCGGCCAAGGCCGGATACATTTACAGTTGGTTCGCCTACGACTACGCCAACGACGTGGGCAACGGGAAACTGGAATACATGACCAACTCCCGGAACTGGTACCACACGCTCTTCGTCTCGGGCGAAGGGGAATACTACATAGGCCGCAAATGGCTCTTCACGGCACAGGCCGACCTGCACCAGCATTTCGTCACGAACAACGACCGCAGGATCATCTCGCAGGACATGAACCGAAAGACCGTCGGGTACGACCACGCGCGCACGGAGCTTTCGGCCAGCATCACGGCCAAATGGATGCCCACCGAACGGCTGGGGCTGTCCGTCACGCTGCGCGAAGAGATGTACGGCGCGCAGTGGACGCCGCTCATCCCGGCGTTCTATGCGGACTACCTGATCTCGAAACGCGGGACGATCCGGGCAAAAGCCTCCGTATCGCGCAACTACCGTTATCCCACGCTCAACGACCTCTACTTCCAGCCGGGCGGGAACACCGACCTCGTGCCGGAATCGGGGTTCTCGTACGACGGCGGGATATCGTTTGCCATAGGGAAGGAAGGAGTATATTCGCTGCACGGCGAGGCGACATGGTTCGATTCCTACATCGACGACTGGATTCTCTGGCTGCCGCTGGGCGGCAACACCAACTACTGGACGCCGCTCAACATGAAGGACGTACACGCTTACGGCGTGGAACTGAAAGCCGGGTACGACCGTATGCTCTCCAAGGAGTGGCAGCTGGGGCTGGACGGCAACTTCTCGTGGACGCCCTCGGTCAACCGGGGCGAAGCGTTCAGCAAGGGCGACCGGTCATTGGGCAGGCAACTCCCCTACGTGCCCGTATATTCGGCCGCGGTGACGGGGCGTCTGGCCTACAAAAGCTGGCGCCTGCTATACAAGTGGTGCTATTACAGCGAGCGGTTCACCATGACGAGCAACGCCTTCACCGACACGGCAACGCCTTCACCTACACGGGCAACGTCCCCTACTACCTGATGAACGACGTGACACTCGAAAAGCTGTTTTCCGCGCGCTGGGCCGATCTTTCGGTCAAGGCCGCCGTCAAAAACCTCTTCGACGAAGAGTATGTTTCCGTGCTGGGACGCCCCATGCCGGGGATAAATTTCGAAATATTCCTCGACATCCGCCCCAAATGGGGGAAGAAAAAAGCCAGGGATTGATCTGACCCGCACAAGGGCATCGGCAGGCCGGCACTATTCCGATTCCCTGACTCCGAATCACGGCCCGGCGGTAAGAACTTTCCCGGGAAAGGACGTTTCGTAGGAGCATGGCAAAAAGAGTTTTCGTGACATCTTCCCCGAAACGGCGTCCCGGAAATAAAAAGCCCGGATCCGCAGGGATCCGGGCATACCGATAAACCAAAGAAGCCGGCAGGGTTATTCCGCCCAGCCGCCACCCAGAGCTTTGTAAAGGTCGACCAGAGCCAGGTGTTCGTCGCGCACGGCATTGCTGACCCCGATCTGGGCGTCGAAATAACGGCGCTGGGCATCCAGCACGTCGATATAATTGATGCTCCCGCCCCGGTATTGCAGTTGGGCGAGTTCGACGTATTTCCGGGCTGCGTCGCGCAGGTTAACCTTCAACGCGGCCGTCCGGCGGACGCTGCGGTAGCTGACCACGGCATCGTTGGCCTCCTTGAAAACCGTCAGCACCTTCTGTTCATACCCCAGCCGGGCCTCGTCGTAGGCGGCCAGCGCGGCCTTGTACCTGGCCTGCTTGCGGCCGAACCCGAAGACCGGCGAGGCGAGCGTACCGGCGACATACGAGAACGGCGAACGGAAAAACCCGCTCACATCGTTGTTTTCCCATCCGCCCGTCAGGTTGAACACGATGCGCGGGAACCGGTCGGCGTAGGCCATGCCCGCGGCTGCCATCGCCGCACGGAGCTGTTGCTCCGAAGCCCGCACGTCGGGACGCCGCAGGAGCAATTCCGACGGCAACCCCACGGGAAGCGATTCGGCGAACTCCGCCTCGGTATTCATCTTGCTGCGCACGACCCGCCAGTCGGGATTTTCACCCATGAGCAGGGAAATGCTGTTCTCCATGACCTCGATCTTGCGTTCGAGGTCGGGGATCAGCGCCGCCGTAGAGGCGTACTCCACTTTCGCCTGCTGGAAGACCGTTTCAGAGGTGAGGCCGCCCTCGAAACGCAACTGCGCCTGGTAAGCGCCCTCGCTGCGCGTGATGAGCGTACGCCGCACGATGGAAAGCTCGTTGTCGAGCGCCATCAACCGGAAATAGGCGGCGGCGACCTCCGCGACGAGCGTCATCTGCATCGCACGCCTGTCCTCGACCGATGCGAGGTATTCGGCACCGCCTTTGCGTTTGGCCCAGCGCAGGTTTCCCCACAGGTCGAGCTCCCAGCTCACGGTAGCCTTGGCGCCGAGTTCGGGGTCGCGGCTCGGCTCCTCGCCCGCATAGTCGTTGGTTTCGTGATCGGCGTAGACCGTTCCCGACACCGACGGCAGGCGTCCGGCCTTGCCAATACGGTAGAGCTGGCGCATACGTTCGACACGCGCCGCCGCGGCAAGCATGTCCTTGTTGTTGGCCAACGTATGACGGATGATGTTGCACAGGGTCGAATCGCCATAAAACCGCCACCACTCCATGTCGGCGATGGCGAGCGAATCGGCCGCAGCACCCTCGGCGATAGCCGCCGGGAAGTCGACCTCGGGCGCCTTGCAGTGACGCACGGCCGAGCAGGAGCCCAATCCAGCGGCAGCGGCCAATATCATAAGTAATATCGCAAGTCGTTTCATCGTTTCAGTTTTTCTTTAATCCGGTAAATCCACACGAAGAAGAAGGGCACGAAGACAATGCCTACCGTAATGGCGACCAGCATGCCGAAAAAGACGCCCGTCCCGATCCCCTGGCGGCTCGCCGAGCCCGGCCCCGAAGCGAAGACCAGCGGCAGCAGGCCGAGGATGAAGGCCAGCGAGGTCATGACGATCGGGCGGAAACGCAGGTGCGCCGCCGTGAGCGCAGCGGAGACCACGTCACGGCCTTTCTCAACCTCTTCCTTGGCAAATTCCACGATCAGGATGGCGTTCTTGGCCACCAGGCCCACGAGCATCACCAGTCCAATCTGAAAATAGATATTGTTCTCCAGCCCGCAGATCCAGATACCCAGGTAGGCGCCGATACCGGCCACAGGGAGCGACAGGATGACCGCCACGGGCACCGACCAGCTTTCGTACTGCGCCGCGAGGAACAGGAAGACGAACAGGAAGGCCAGCGCCAGTACCAGGCCGGTCTGCCCGCCGACATGCTTTTCCTGGTAGGAAAGGCCGCTCCACTCGACGCCGACCGACGCGGGCAAGTGCTTTCGGACGAGCTCTTCCAGTACGCCCATCGCCTGCCCCGAACTGTAACCGTGTGCGGCCTCACCGGAAATGGTAGCCGAATTGAACATGTTGAAACGCTTGATATTCCCGGCACCCGTCGTGTAGTGCGTCGTTCCGAGCGAAGTGATCGGAATCATCACACCGCCCGCGCCGCGGACGAAAAAGAGGTTCAGGTTATCGCGCTGCGCACGGTAGGGAGCCTCGGCCTGGATGTAAACGCGGTAGATGCGGTTGAACATATTGAAGTCATTGACGTAGATCGACCCCGTAAAGGCCTTCATCGTCGAGAAGATGTCGGACATCGATACACCCAGCAGCTGCGCCTTGTCGCGGTCGACGTCGAAATAGAGCTGCGGGATGTCGCCCTGCATGGACGATGCCAGCCCCGTAAATTCGGGACGTTGCGAAGCGTAATACATCAGCGTATCCACGGCATGCTGCAAATCCTGATAGGTCGTATTGCCCCGCGCTTCGAGCACCATCTCGAAACCGCCCGAGTTGCCCAGGCCGGGAATCACGGCGGGCGTCGAGAGGTATACCTTGCTTTCGGGGTAGCGCGAGAGTTCGGTGCGCACGCGCTGCATCACGGAGCTCAGCCCCTCGGAGTCGCGGTCGCCCCACGGTTTGAGGATCACGGTCAGCTGGCTGCGCGCCTGGTTGGTACCCACGCGGGGACTGGAACCCGTGACGTTGAGCACGTACTCTACGTCGGGGTCGGCCATCAGGAACTTCATCGCGCGGTCGGTCACCTCGCGGGTACGTTCGATCGTCGCCCCCTCGGGCAACTCCAGTTCGACGGTGAAGTAGCCCTGGTCTTCCTGCGGCATGAAACTTTGCGGCACGAGCCTGTTCATCAGCCAGATGCCGATCAGCACGATGCCGAAGGCGGCGAACATGCGGCGCGAATGTTTCAGCGCCCCCTGGATCATGCGGCCGTAAAACTTGTTGCCCGTCGCCAGGGAGAGGTTGATGCGGCGGAAAAAGCGGTTTTTCTTCCCCTCGCCTTCGGGACGCAGAAAAAGCGCACACATCACAGGGCTGAGCGTCAGCGCCACGACGGTCGAGATGACCACCGACACGGCGATGGTGATGGTGAACTGGCGGTAGAGCTGACCCGTAATGCCCGAAAGGAAACTCACCGGGACAAACACGGCGCACAATACCAGCGACATGGCGATCAGCGCCCCGCTCAGGTTGGACATCGCCTTTTTGGTAGCCTCGTAGGGCGAGAGGTGCTCCTCGTTCATAATGCGGTCGACATTCTCCACGACGACGATGGCGTCGTCGACCACGATGCCGATGGCGAGAATGAGCCCCAACAGCGTCAGCATGTTGAGCGAAAACCCGAAAACGAGCATCACGCCGAAGGTACCGATCAGCGAGATGGGCACGGCGACGATCGGGATGATCGTGGCGCGCCAGCTCTGCAACGAGAGGAAGACCACGAGGATCACCAGCAGCAACGCTTCGAACAACGTCTGGTAGACATGATGGATCGACTCCGAGATGTAGGTCGTCATGTCGAACGGAATCTCGTAGCCGATGCCCTCGGGGAAGTTGTGGCTGATCTCCTCCATGGCCGCCTTGACCAGCGCCGCCACCTCCATGGCATTGGCTCCGGGCAGCATGTTGATATTCAGCACGGCGGCGTTCCCGCCGTTGATGCCGCTCTCGGTATTATAGGACGACGCTTCGAGCGAGATACGCGCCACGTCTTTCAGGCGGATGATCGACCCGTCGGGGTTGGCCCGCACGACGATGTCCTCGAATTCGCTGACAGACGACAGACGCCCCTGCGCCGTGATGGGGATCGTCACGTCGATGCCGTTCATGGGGGCCTGCCCCAGCACGCCGGCGGCAGACTCGCGGTTCTGGTCTTTGAGCGCCGTCTGCAAATCCTTGACCGTCAGCCCCAGATCGGCCAGCTTGTCGGGCATGACCCATATCTGCATGGCGTAATAACGGCTGCCGACGTTCGAAACGCTGCCCACGCCGGGCACGCGGCGCAACATGTCCAGCACGTTGAGCGTCGCATAGTTCGAAAGGTAGATTTCATCGAACTTGGGGTCGGACGAAAGCAGGGTTATGGTCATCAGTTTGCTGGCCGCCTGCTTCTCGACCGAGATGCCGTTCTGCACCACTTCGGCAGGAAGGCGCGCCTCGGCCTTTTTCAGGCGGTTCTGGATATCCACGGCTGCCAGGTCGGGATCCGTCGAAATGTCGAAGGTCACCGTGGCGGAGAAACCGCCCGAGTTGGAGCTCGACGACTCCATGTAGATCATGCCGGGAGTACCGTTCAACTCCTGCTCGATGGGCGTAGCCACAGCCTGCGTCACGGTCTGCGCATCGGCACCTGGGTACGACGCCGAGATACGCACTACGGGAGGTACGATCTGGGGATACTGGTCGACGGGCAGCAGTGCCAGGCCGATGAAACCCACGATCACGATGATGATGGACAGCACCGTCGAAAAGACGGGCCTGTCGATAAAGAAGTCCGCTTTCATAGGCTACTGTTGTTTTTCGGCCTCCTCATCGCGGCGCGGAGCGACCGGTTCGACTTTCATGCCGTGCTGGAGTTTATGGTAGCCCTCGACGACGATATCCTCGCCCCGCACCAGGCCGCGTTCGACGACGATGTTGTTGCCCCATTCGGGGCCCGTCTCGACAAAACGCTTCTCGACGATGCTGTCGGGGCGCACCACGTAGATGTAGGCGCCGCCCTTCTCGATCTCGATAGCCTTCGACGGCACGACAACGGCATCCTCACGCACGTCGAGCAGCAGCCGCACCTTGGTGAACTGCCCCGGCAGCAGGATGTGGTCGGGGTTGGCCATCTCGGCTCGCACGGAGAAGGTACCCGTCTGCGGGTCGACCTGCGGATCGGCGAAATCTACCAGGCCGCGGTAGGGGTATTCCGAGCCGTCGGCCAGGGTCACGGTGATATAGGGATCCCACTTGCGGGTCGAATCGCGGTGCCCGAGGTTGACGTTGCGCGCCTTGCTGCGCAGGTAGTCGAGGGCCGTCATGCTGAAATCGACACGCACGGTATCGCTCTTCACGACCGTGGCGAGCAGCGATTTTCCGCTCGGCCCCACGAGCGTACCGATGTCGGCGTTGCGTTCGGAGATATAACCCGAAATAGGCGACTGCACGGAGGTATAGCCCAGGGTCATCTGTGCCTGCGTGAGGTCGGCCTCGCCGACGGCCACATCGGCCACGGCACTCTCGTAAGCCGCCGTGGCATTGTCGAGTTCGAGCTGGCTGGCGGCACTCTGTTCAAAGAGCGGACGGATACGGTCGAGGTCGCGCTTGGCTTTCAGCGCCTGCGCCCGGGCCTTGTTCAGCTGCGCCTTGGCCTTGTCCACGCGCGCACGGTAGACCCGGGGGTCGATCACGAAGAGGGTTTGCCCCTTCCTGATGTAGGTACCTTCGGCGAAGAGCATCTTTTCGAGGTAGCCCTCGACGCGGGCGCGGATTTCGACGAACTGCTGGGCGCGGATGCGGCCAACGTAATCGCCATAGATATTGACGTCTTCGGTCGTTACGGGTTCCACCGCCACGACAGGCAGGACGACTGCGGCGGGACGCGGCCGGAGCAGGATGACGAGCAACACCGTCACGACCACAAGGCCGGCAATGACTCCGATCCACTGGCCTCGGCTCAGTCTTATCCGGACATGGGCGACACGGGAGGCCGCTTTTTTCACACCGTTCAGGTTCAGCTCCTGCAAATTCGGTTTCAATTTATCAAATTTCATAAAGCACTAATATAATTGGGGGCAGCAAAATGGGGTTCAAACCTTGCGCCAGAATTGCAGGCAGCCCTTTAAAACATTTATTGACAGCAAAATATCTACCAAATACCAAATCAAATATATACAAAAATCTGTGGAATAATTCTACATCCGTGTGGAATTATTCCACAACGCCCCGGCAACTCCGCCTGCCCCGGGGTCTTGCGACGGCCGGAGCCGTAATCGGCGCATCCGAACGCATTGGAGGCAACTGCCCCGGCTTCGCGGCGCAAAGGTAACAAAACAAGTCCGGGCAGGCGAAAAAATGCACCAGGAAGGTTACAGCAAATCCGGCCGGAATATTATCCGAAACGGGCACATTTCCGGCCGGGAAGCCATAACTTCGGGGGAAGCATCTCCGACGGGAAGGCACAAAAAAAAGACCCGTACGGGTCTTTTTGCCATATCGCGGCAACGCTGTCCACCGCATCATACACCCCGCCTCACGCGGTGTTCTACACATCTGCGGAACAAGCTGGAACCAAGCGGAAATTCCACACTCAGAGGGCTCATTTCCGATCGCAAACGAGGCGGCCTTCCCCCGTCACCTTGAGGATCCGGGCGCTTCCAGAGGGCTCAAATCCCCCCCCCTCACGGTTCTCTCCATCCTCGGGGAAACGAATGTCGATCGGATGGGCAAAGACAAAACGCGCACCGGCGGTATAGGTCGGATCGACCCAGATGCGGCCACCGAAGATCATGGCTATCTGGCGGCAAATGGCAAGGCCGAGGCCCGTGCCTTTCTTCTTGTTGCCGTCGAGTTTCTCGAAACGGTTGAAGACCATCTCCTGTTTGTCGAGCGGAATGCCGGGGCCCGTATCTGTCACCGAGAAGAGCACTTCCCCGTGTGCCTCGTCGACCTCCACGCCGAGCGTGATACTCCCCTGGGAAGTGAACTTGCCGGCGTTGGTGAGCAGGTTGATCAGGATCTGCGACAAGCGGTGGACATCGGTTACGAGCATATAGGAACCCACGGCACATTCGAGACGCCCCTCGACACCTTCCTGCCGCGTATGGGCGGTCGTCATGAGCACATGTTGGCAGACCTGCACGATCTCCTCGGACGAGTAGTTGAATTTGATCTTGCCGCATTCGAGCGACGAAATGTCGAGGATGTCGTTCAGCAGCGTGAGCAGCATCTCGGAATTGTTGACCACGATGGCGCAGTACTCGGCACGCTCCTCCTGCGAAAGTTCCTCGCCCTGCATCAGCGACGAGAAGCCCACAATGGCGTTGAGCGGCGTGCGGATCTCATGGCTCATATTGGCCAGGAACGCCGATTTGAGCATGTCGGACTCTTCGGCCTTCTCGCGGGCGACCACCAGCTGTCCCTCGCGCTCTTCGAGCGTGCGCTTGAGGCGCCGCGTGCGCAGGAAAAGCGCCGCGACGAAGACCAGCAGCAGCACCAGCAGTACGATACCCGCCACGAGCAACTCGATGTAATGGGAATATTTCGAGAGTTTGGCCGCTACGGTATCCTCGACCACACTCCCCTTAGGAAGGGCGTATTCGGCAATCTTCAACTCCTTGAGCTTGCGCGAATCGAAGAGGTACTGGCCATCCGTAAGATGGAAATGCGTCCCGTCTATCCTGCCCGATGTGTAGTACTCCTTGATCTGCGAAGCGATGACCGAGGCTGCATTCTCGTATTTGGGGACATAGCCACCCACGGCCACGTCGCCGATGCCGATCTGGGATATCGAGAAGACCGGGATGCGCGGATTGAACTGCACCAGGTCGTTGAGCGAACGCTGCATGAGGTACTCCCCGTCGCGGCCCACACGCCAGGTACCGAGTATCGCCGCGGAACGGTGCGACAGCGACGCATAGGTATCATGCATCGCCTCGTCCCCTTCGCGGCTGTCCACCAGCACAAGGTTCATGTCGGGATAGTTCTTCATCTCCTCGCGCACGAGTGCCTGGAGCGAAATACCCCCGTAGGTGTTATCCGAGATGAAGGCGACGTTCTCGGCCTCGGGGAAAAGCGAACGGATCAGCTCGATATTGCGACGGACGTCGTACTTGTTGAGCATACCGCCCACATTGTTCAGGCTGTCCGTCATGTTCATGTAATTGATCGAAGGGGGCAGCCACATGCCGAGACTATCCTCCGGCGGCGGGAGCACGATGCCATTGGAGCTGACATAGCAGCAGAAGCACATCACATCCTTGGGGATATGCCCCAGCGAGACGAACGACGCCCAGGCCTCCTGCCCCAGCAGGACGATGGCGCGAAGCCCCTTGTTCTCATACCGGGAAATCATGTTCTCGGTCTGCGACATCCAGATAGGTGCGTCGTTGATGCTCTTGCATTCGAGCGTTTCGACATAGATATCACACGGTACGCCCGAGGCCAGGATGTTGCGTTCGAACTCGGCGATGAAGCCCGACATGCGGCGCGTATCGGGATTATACGAAGAAATTATCAGGATGCTCTCCCTCTCCTGCGGCTCCTGCGCCCGGAGCAATGCCGGCAGCAGGGCGCAACAGAGAAGAAGCATCCGAAATTTTATCACGGGGTTTCTGGTCATAGTTTTCCTTGTCTATCGCGAAAGCAGCGCCGTAATCCGCGTACGGAGTTCATCCGCCCGCAGAGGTTTGGCAAGACATTCGTTGAAGCCGGCCTGGAACATGCGTTGGCGGTCGGTCTCGAACGCATAGGCCGTAAGTGCGATGACGGGGACATCGGGCGCAATCTCCCGCACGCCCCGAAGCGCCTCATAGCCGTCCATGACGGGCATGTTGATGTCCATCAGCACCAGGTCGGGGCGGCTGTCGGAAAACAGGGCGACGGCCTCTTTTCCGTTCCATGCGTGTAACAGGTCGTAATCACGGCGCAGCAACACCTCGACAAGCTTATAATTACTCGGATTATCCTCGGCAACCAGCAAGCGGGGACGGTTGCCGACCGGATTTACACTATTGTCACACTCCATCGCTTCATCGGTTTAACAAAATCGCCCGACAGCGGCAAAGACCGGACAATTGCACAAAAATACCATTTTTTTGATTAATAATAAAATATTTCCCTTTAAAAATTAACAGCACCCCGAAAACAGGACGGGAAATCCGGGCGTTTTTGACATATAAATTACCTTAAAAGTTTATAATGCCAATTTTTTTACCGATATTTGCACGGGGTATCCGGATCAGGAGCGGGAAACGACACGGTTTGCAACGCCCGCTCCGGAATTCCAGGTAAATTTAAATAAACAACCGCCCGGAACCGGACAACGAGCATGCGACGCTTCCCGTTCCGGAAAAACCCGATGACAACGAACCGCCGAACATGAACCGCAAGAAAGTACTGATCGTAGACGACAAGGAGCAAATCGCAAAAATCCTTTTCGCATACCTCCACCAGGATTACGAATGTTTTTACATGCAGAACCCGCCGCAGGCCATCGAGTGGCTCTCGCGGGGGAACATGCCCGACCTGATTATTTCGGACATCCGCATGCCCGAAATGCGCGGCGACGAATTCCTGGCATACCTCAAGCTCAACGAACTCTTCAAGCAGATCCCGGTCGTGATGCTTTCGAGCGAGGACAGCACCTCGGAACGCATCCGCCTGCTGGAAGAGGGTGCGGAAGACTATATCGTCAAACCGTTCAACCCGCAGGAACTCAAAATAAGGATTAAAAAGATTTTGGATTGAAGTACCCCGTCATCTACATCAAAGGCAGAGGCAACCACACGGCCCGTTTCACGGAGCTGACCGAGGGACAGATGCGTATCGCAGGGGATATCGGCGCAGCCATGGGCAAGCTCATGCCGCTCAAGGACGACCACGCCTTCATCCTCTACGAACAGCAGGGCGAGGAGGACATCCGCAGCATCCGCTTCCTGCGTTCCTGGTTCCCGGGCGCCGGCATCGTCCTCATCACCTCGGGGCGGCTGACCGGGGAGGAGCGGCGTGCGTACCTCGGAGCCGGCGTGAACAGCGCCGTGCCGGGCGACATATCGCGCGCAGATTTCCTCCGCATACTGCAATTCATGACCGACTATACATTCGTCCGCAAACCCGTCGCAGGCGCCGGGAACGAAGTACGGTTGTTCCGCATGCCGCTCTGGAAACGGGCGTTCGATATCGCGGCATCGCTCTCGGCGATCCTCCTGCTCTCGCCCCTGCTCATAGCCGTGGCCGTGGCCGTCAGACTCGACAGCCCGGGGCCAGTCATCTACAAGTCGAAACGTGTGGGAAGCAACTACCGGATCTTCGATTTCCTGAAGTTCCGCTCGATGCGCTCCGACGCCGACCGGCGGCTCAAGGAGTTGGAGGATCTGAACCAGTATGCCTCGGCACCCGCCGCGGAAGACGACGCGAAAATGGTGCTCGACGACGAAGAGATCCGCAAACTGCTGGCGGACACCGAAAACGGCATGCTCTATGCAGACGATTTCGTGATCCCCGAGGAGGCTCATCAGCACCAGCTGGAAACCGAACAGGAAAACGCGTTCGTGAAGATCGAGAACGACCCCCGCATCACGTGCCTGGGGCGTTTCCTGCGCAAATACAGCATCGACGAACTCCCGCAGCTCTTCAACATCCTGCGGGGCGACATGTCGGTCGTGGGCAACCGCCCGTTGCCCCTCTACGAGGCCGAACGCCTCACGAGCGACGAATATATCGAACGGTTCATGTGCCCCTCGGGCCTCACGGGACTGTGGCAGGTCGAAAAACGCGGGCAGGCGGGGAAACTCTCGCCCGAACAGCGCAAGCAGCTCGACATCGAATACGCCCGCAGGATGTCGCCGTGGTTCGACCTGAAAATAATCCTGCGCACGTTCACCGCATTCATACAGAAAGAAAATGTTTAAAACCCAGCAACATATGAAAAGGGCCGTCTTCACACTCTGGCTGCTGCTGGCTGCTGTCGCCGCAACGGCGCAAAGCGAGCCTACGCCACCCGAATTCGAATACAGCGACCTGCAACGGCTTACTCCGGAAGATTACATCGACATGCAGCTGCCCCCGCTCCACGTACTGATGGAGAATGCGCGCCATGCACCGCAGGTCGGCTATTACGAGTCGAACCGCGAGATTGAGGAGCGCGAACTGAAAACCGTGCGCCGCAACTGGATGCGCAATTTCAAGCTCAACGCCAACTACAACTACGGATCGTCGGACATCTACAACCAGAATTATCAGGACAGCAACATCCCGATATGGACGACGACCACGACCGGGCGCGAGCAAAGCTGGTGGAACGTCGGGGCTTCGTTCTCGATCCCGCTCGACGAGATTTTCAACCGCCGCAACAAGATCAAGCAGCAGAAGAAGCGTATCGAGAACACCCAGTACGACCTCGACCGCTGGTACGACGAGTTGCGCATGAAGATCATCGACGCCTACACCACGGCCGTCGAGCAGCTCTCGATCCTGCGGAGCGCCGCCGAAGCCAAGATCACGTCCGAGGCACAATACCGCATGACCGAAGTGGACTTCGTCAAAGGCAAGCTCGACGCGCAGACGCTGAGCCGCCAGAAGAGCCTCGAAAATTCGGCGACCCGCGAATACGAGCAGGTGCGGCGCAACCTCAACGACGCCCTGCTGCGGCTCGAGATACTCACGCACACGCCGATCATCAACAAACCCATATCAATGCCCGGGACATCGAAAGAAGCGACTAAAACCGAATAGCCTATGAACTACATCGCATATACCGCGCGGTTTCTCTACCGCATCAAGTGGTGGCTGATACTCTGTCCGCTGCTGGTCGCGCTGCTCGTCTACATAAAGATGGGTACCAAACCGCGCAACTACAAGTCCACGACGACGATCTACACGGGCATCGTCTCGGGATACGACATCACGACCACCGAAGGCTCGCGCCAGGACTGGAACGTCATCAACAATGCGATGGACAACCTGATCAACATCATCCTGTCGCAGTCCACGCTCAAGAACGTTTCGCTACGCCTCTACGCACAGGGGCTTACGCACCTCGACCCGGACAACGACAACCAGTACCTCTCGGCACGCACCTCGCGGTACCTGCTGAGCAAAACCCCGCCCGACGTCATGGAGCTCGTCGACCACACTTCGGAAAAGAACACCTACGAGAACCTGCGCAAATACGAAGAGATAGACCATAACAACCACGTCTACGGCATGTTCCACTGGAGCCCTCCGTATTACAGCTACCAGGCGCTGAGCCAGATCAAGGTCAAGAGGCTGGCCAACAGCGACATGCTGGAAATCAGCTACGAGAACGATGACCCGGCCATCGTCTACAACACGCTGATTATCCTCAACGACGAGTTCGTCAAGCAGTACCGCGACCTGCGGTTCGGCGAGACGAACAACGTCATCGCCTATTTCGAATCCGAGCTGGAGCGGGTGGGAAACAACCTGCGCAACCTGGAGGATTCGCTGCGCGACTACAACGTCCAGCACCGTGTCATCAACTACGACGAGCAAACCAAGCACATCGCCGCCCTCTCGCGCGACTACGAATTGCGCTACGAGGAGATCCTGNTTGCGCTACGTGAAGATCCTGCTGAACTTCGAGAGCGCCGAGAAACTGCGCGCCTCGATCGAAGGGCAGCTCGAAGGGTTGCAGGAAACTTTCCGCAACAACGCCGAGTTCATCGAGAAACTCCATAAGATCGGGAGCATCTATTCGCGCCTGTCGGCCGCCGAGGCCTTCCAGCCCGAAACCGACGGCACGGAAGGTATTTCCGACCGGACGGCCATGCCCGCCAGCCGCAACGACACGGGGCAGTTACGCAGGAAACTGAGCGAGGAGACCCGCAGCCTGCAGGAGCTCACGACGAACATCGCCAACCAGCAGTATACGAAGGAGGGACTCTCGGCAAATTCGATCGTGACGGAGTGGCTCGCCGCCGTGCTGCTGGCCGAGAAATCCCGCGCCGAACTGGCGGTGATGAAGCTCCGCAAGCAGGAACTCGACCAGAAATATACGCAGTTCTCGCCCGTGGGCTCGACCCTGAAACGCAAGGGACGCGAAATCAACTTCTCGGAACAGTCTTACCTCTCGATCCTCACGGCGCTCAATACGGCCCGCCTGCGCCAGAAGAACCTGCAGATGACTTCGGCGACGCTGAAGATCATCAACGCCCCGGTGCTTCCCCTGGAGGCTGAACCGAGCAAACGCAAGATGATGGTTGCCGCGGCAGGCCTCGCCACGCTCCTGTTCGTACTGGGATTCTTCATCCTGCTGGAACTGCTCGACCGCACGCTGCGCGACAAAGTCCGCGCCGAGCGCATCACCAAGGGGCGGGTCATCGGGGCCTTTCCCGGCAAAGCCTATTTCGGGCAACGGAGGTTTACCAAGCAATACCGCGAGATCGCATCCCGCTATATCGGCAATGCGGCAGTCAACTATTTCGACCCGGCCAAACAGCCCAACGTACTCAATATCCTGAGCACCGAGCGCGGGGACGGAAAGAGCCTGATCGCCGAACACTTGGCGGCATTCTTCCGCGAAGCGAACATGAAAGTCCGCATCGTATCGTGGAACAAGGATTTCGACATCGAACGCAAAGAGTACCTGCTGGCCGAGAAACTCGGGGATTTCGTGCGCGACACCCCGGGCGAAGTTCCCCTCGCCGAGGCCGACGTGGTGCTGGTGGAATACCCGCCCTTCGCCACGAGCTCCGTCCCGAAGGAGTTGCTGCGCCATGCGGCGCTGAGCATCGTCATCGCCCCGGCGAACCGCACGTGGAAAGACACCGACCAGCTGCTTTTCGAGAAGGCCGAAAAACTCTCGGGACGCACCCCCGTCGTCCTCTGCCTCAACTGTGCGGGGCGCGACGTGGTGCAAACCTTCACGGGCCTGATGCCCCCTTACAGCCGTCTTCGCAGGCTGGGGTATCAGATCAGCCAGTTCGGATTCACGGCCGTCAAATAAACTGCGGCACGTCATGGAACGCTACGGCAGCATAACCACCCCGGTCAGCGTGCCCCGGCTCATCGTCGGGGCAATGCTTGCCGCCGGCGTGGCCGTGCTCATCATGGCGTTCACCAAATACGGGTTGCTCGCCGGCCTGGCCGTCTCGGCGATTCCGGCGGCGCTGTGTATACTGTGGGTCACGCTGCGCAACCCTGCCATATCGATGCTCGGGCTGTTCGTGGTCAACTATTTCATCATGACGCTCACGCGTTATGCCTACGACCTGCCGTTCGGGATGATCCTCGACGCACTGATCTTCTACAACTTCCTGATAATAACGCTGCAAGCCCTGATGCGCCCCATCGAATGGAAGCGAGCCAGCTCGGGACTGACCGTTGTGGCGGCGATCTGGATGGCCTACTGCATCCTCGAAATAGTGAACCCGGAGTCGGTCTCGGTCGCGGGATGGTTCTCGTCGGTGCGGTCGATCGCGTTTTATTTCTTCTTTATCGTCGTGCTCACGCAGCTCACGATGACCGAGTACAAATACCTGAAATACATGCTCGCCGTATGGTCGGTGCTGACGCTGATCGCCGTCGGAAAGGCCTGCATACAAAAATTCTTCGGCTTCAACGCTGCGGAGAACTACTGGCTGTTCGTGCTGGGCGGCCGTTCGACACACATCATCCACAGCGGCGTGCGCTACTTCTCGTTCTTCAGCGACGCGGCCAATTTCGGCGGCTCAATGGGGCTGTCGATGGTCGTGTTCTCGATTTCGGCGCTCTATTACCGCAACTCGTGGATGAAGCTCTACCTGCTGCTCGTGGCGGCCGCGGCATGCTACGGCATGCTGATCTCGGGAACCCGCAGCGCACTGGCCGTACCGTTCGTGGGCTACTCGGCCTTCATCATGATGTCCCGCAATATCAAAATGATCGGCGCGGGTATTTTCCTGGTCATCGCAGCCTTCGTCTTCCTGAAATTCACCACTATCGGGCAGGGGAACAGCATTATCCGGCGTGCCCGCAGCGCCTTCAATACAAACGACCCCTCGTTCCAGGTGCGCCTGGCAAACCAGGCCAAACTGCGCGAGCTGATGGCAGACAAGCCTTTCGGCGCCGGACTGGGGCACGGTGGCGGCAAAGCCAAGACCTTTGCCCCGGACGCCCCGCTGTCGCAGATCCCGACCGACTCGTGGTTCGTGATGGTCTGGGTCGAAACGGGCGTCGTCGGCATCCTGCTGCACATCGGCATCCTGCTCTACATACTGGCGCGTGGCGCCTACCTGGTGGTCTTCAAACTGCGGAACACCCAGCTGAGGGGATTCACGGCGGCGCTTACGGCGGGAATCTCGGGTATCGTGGTCATGGCCTATGCCAACGAGATCCTGGGACAGATCCCCACGGGCGCCATCCTCTACATGAGTATGGGTTTCATCTTCCTCGCGCCGCGTTTCGACCGCGAACTGGCGCGCAAGGAGATACTGGACAGGGCGATGTCCGCACAACGGCCACACGCAAGGGAAAATTACGAATAGCATGAAACCGCTGATTTCGGTCATATCGGTCAACTACAACGGCTACGCGCTTACCTGTGCCATGGTCGAATCGCTGCGGCGGCACGTCACCTCGCCGCTGGAGATCATCGTGGTGGACAACGGCTCCGCCCGCGACGAGGCGGCCATGCTGCGCGAACGCTACCCGGGGATCAAGGCACTGCGCAGCGAGCGGAACCTGGGGTTCGCCGGAGGCAACAACCTGGGGTTCGCAGCCGCGACAGGCGATTACCTGCTGTTGCTCAACAACGACACCGAGGTCGAAGACGACACGCTGCACTACCTCTGCGAAACCCTGGCGGGCAACCCCGCGATCGGCGCCGTATGCCCGAAGATCCGGTTTTTCGCTCCCCCGCGGCATATCCAGTTCGCCGGGTATACGCCCCTGACGCGCGTCACGCTGCGCAACGCGCTCATCGGCTTCGGGATGCCCGACGACGGGTCGTTCGACACGCCGCGCGACACGCCCTACGCCCACGGCGCGGCGATGATGGTACGGCGCGAAGTACCCGCAAAAGCCGGAACGATGCCCGATATCTATTTCCTCTACTACGAAGAACTAGACTGGTCGGTGCGTATCCGTGAACAGGGCTGGCAAATAGCCTACGACCCCCGTTGCACGGTATTCCACAAGGAGAGCGCGACGACCGGACAGCAAAGCCCCCTGAGGAGTTACTACCTGACCCGCAACCGGTTGCTGTTCGCATGGCGGAACCTGCACGGCACCGCCCGGATGCTTTCCGTCGCCTACCAACTATGCATCGCCGTCCCCAAAAACATCGCCGCGGCGCTGGCACGCGGGCGCGGCGACCTGGCAAAGGCCGTACTGCGCGGTGCCGGGGGCTTCTTCACCCTGAAAAACAAAACGGCATGACGCTACTGCTCGACATCCTCGACTGGACATTCGTCTTCGTACTGGGACTCCCGGTGCTCTACCTCTTCGTCTTTGCGGCCGCCTCGACGCGCGCACGCAAGGACACCTATCCCCCGGCACGGCGGCAACGCCGGTTCGTGACGCTGATCCCGGCCTACAAAAGCGACGCGGTGATCGTCCATGCAGCGCAGTCTGCGCTGCAACAAGACTATCCGCAGGAACTGCACGAGGTAGTCGTCATCGCCGACCGACTGCAACCGGCCACGCTCGCCCAATTGCGCCGGATGCCGATCCGCGTACTGGAAGTCTCCTTCGAAAACAGCTCCAAGGCTAAGGCGCTCAACTTCGCCGTAGGGGAAATCGGCCCGGACGGCGCGGAGGCCGTGGCCATACTCGACGCCGACAACCTGGCGGGCAGGGAATTCATCGCCCGCATGAACGACGCCCTCGACAGCGGCATCCAGGCCGTGCAGGCACACCGCACGGCCAAGAACCGCGACACGGACACTGCCATACTCGATGCGGCGAGCGAGGAGATCAACAACTCGATTTTCCGTCGCGGGCATGTGGCGCTGGGATTCTCTTCGGCGCTGATCGGCTCGGGCATGGCCTTCGATTACAAATGGTTCCGCGACAATATCGCCCGCTGCACCACTTCGGGCGAGGACAAGGAGCTCGAAGCGCTGCTGCTGAGGCAGGGCATCTACATCGACTACCTGGACGACGTGCGCGTGCTGGACGAGAAGGTACAGGGCGAAGGTGCCTACTACAACCAGCGGCGGCGCTGGATAGCGGCACAGTTCTACGCCCTTTCATCGGCCGTAAGGCAGCTTCCGGGCGCAATCCTCTCGGGGAATACGGATTACTGCGACAAGCTGCTGCAATGGTGCCTGCCGCCGCGCATCCTGCTGCTGGGGCTGGTGCCCCTGTGGGCCGTCGTGATGACGGTATGCGCACCCATGGGTTCGATAAAATGGTGGGTGGCCGTCCTGCTGCTGCTCCTGGCCATGGCGATGGCGCTGCCCGACGAGCAGGCCGACGACCGGCTGGGACACGCCCTTAGGCGAATGCCCGTCCTGTTCCTGCTGACGCTGGCCAACCTCTTCCGGCTGCGGGGCACCAAAGACAAATTCATCCACACCGAACATACCGGGGCCGGAAACAAAGCCCCCGGAAACAATACCGGAAACCGACCATGAAAATTGCGATCGAGGCACAGCGCATCTTCCGCCCCAACAAACACGGCATGGACTTCGTGGCGCTCGAAACCATCCGCTGCCTGCAACGGCTCGACACGAAGAACGAATACTTCATCTTCACGGGCGAAGGCGAAGACCGTTGCCTGGAGGAGAGCCCCAACATGCACATCACGACGC
>NZ_FR893456.1:34671-69034 GCF_000435435.1 Alistipes sp. CAG:29
GCTGCCCGAGCTACCCGCTGTGGGAACAGTGGGCGCTGCCGCGCGCCGTGGCCCGCGTGAAACCCGACCTGCTGCACTGCACGAGCAACACGGCGCCCGTATGGGGGAATACCCCGCTGATCCTGACGCTCCACGACATCATCTTCCTCGAGCAACAGGCCGCGCGCAACAAATCGCTCTACCAGTCGCTGGGGCGCGTCTACCGCCGCCTGGTAGTGCCGCGCATCCTGCCCAGATGCCGGATGGTCATCACCGTCTCGCAATTCGAGTGCGACCGCATCCGCACCGCACTGAACTTCGACCCCGGACGCATCATGGCCATTCACAACGGCTACAACGACCGGTTCCGCCCGATGGAAGGCACGGCGGAAACCGTCTGTAAATACCTGCAAGACCCCGAATTCCTCTTTTTCCTGGGCAATACCGACCCAAAGAAGAACACGCCCGGCACGCTGAAGGCTTATGCCGAATACGTACGGCGCTCCGAAAAGCCGCTGCCGCTGCTGATCGCAGACCTCGGGGAACAACCCGCGGAAGCGATCCTGCGGGAGATCGGCGAACCCCGGCTGCGCGGGATGCTCCGCCTGGCGGGATATATCCCCAACAGCGACCTGCCGGCCATCTACAACAGGGCTTCGGCGTTCCTCTACACCTCGCTGCGCGAGAGTTTCGGCATCCCCCAGCTCGAAGCGATGGCCTGCGGCACGCCCGTGGTGACATCCGCGACCTCGGCGATCCCCGAAGTGGCGGGCGAAGGCGCCATCCTCGTCGACCCGACCGACCCGAAGGCAATCGCCGACGCCCTGCTGCGGCTCGAAACCGACGCAGCGTTCCGCGCAAGGCAAGTCGCCTACGGCCTCGATCGGGTAAAACAATTCTCGTGGGAAAAGACCGCCCGGCATTTGCTGACACTCTACGAATCGCTCGGGAAGTAACCCGGACACAGCGCAAACGATTGAAAAAACCCGTCGTCCGGAAGCGGACAACGGATACATCGCGAGTTCTTCCGACAATCCGGGAACCCGCACATCGGCGGACAGGACTCCGGCGACGAAAAGAGGGTGCCCGCACTTGCGGACACCCTTCTATTCAGGAAGTTCCTTGCTACCTGTTTATTTCTTCCTCACCAGGTATTGCTCGACCCCGTGCAAATACCAATCCTGCGATTTTGCACCGCCCGACTGCGCCCAATCGGCCATCTCGGGATAAGCCTTCAGGAAATCCACCTTCTCATAGGTATGCCGGATATCATGGGGAATGTTGAGCGCCCATACCAGCCTGTCGTTCGAATAATAATAATCGCCGGCCTTGTCGGTAGCAGCACTCCCGGCTTTCAGGAAAGCGTAATCGGGTTCGGCATCGGGAGTCGGCTCGAATCCGCCCATATGAATTTCGATGTTGTTGCCGTCACGTTCGCGGCTGAGGAAGAAATCGAACATGTCGAAAGCCACATCCCCGATAGCGATCGAATTACGGAACTCGACAAAGAACGAGGCATTGACCAACTGCTCCTCCGTCATTTCGTACCCTTCCTCGGTATTCACATAAGCGGCGCCGGACTGCCGGTTGGGATTGGTGCGGATATTCTCGAAGCGCAGGACGGCAGGGTCTTTCACGTAGTTCGCCGAATTGAGCGCCACGAGCCGGGCATTGCCGGTATTATACATTTCGACAGGCTCGATCCCGTCGATCTCACCGCCTTTCACACCTTTCATCGCAAGGCAAAGGTCATAGGGCAAAGACCCGCCGACCGCTTTCACACGAACGCCGATATGCATGCCCCAAACCTTGTTCTTGTTGTTCATATGGAGCTGCACCTTATAATTAATGACGAAATCGTTGAAATCGAAATCACCGTACGACGGCCACAAATCCTCGAAAAGAAGCGTTCCCCAACCGCTTGCAGGCATATAAATCACATCGCCGATCGTGGTGTTCTTGTCCCCGTCCTCGATGCCCGTATAATCCTTCCCGTTCGAAGCGAGCGCATACGATACGGCCGAACCGGCCACAGGAACGGCCTCTTGCGGCGACAAGCCGTTTTCAGTTTCATAACTTACGTAAAGCGTCTTGGCCGTGACAGGCAGATCCAGCTTCACGGCATCGGCACCGTCGCCTACCATGAACGAAGCGAAAGGCTCAGCGCCGCGTTGCGCAGCCACATGCACACGCGAAAGGTGCGGTGCGGTGAACTCGCAGGCCACAGGAGCCGTCGTTTTCCAATCGAACGATGCGGGAACGGACATATCCACGACCCGCTCGACATCTTCGGGAATGCCATTCGGATTCGAAGGAACCTTTTCCACACATCCGCCCAGCAACAAGGCGAACATAGCCGTAAAGAGGGATAGGTTTTTCATAATCAACGTAATTTTCAAACGTAATTAACACCCGGATCCGGATGTAATTTAAAACTGCACAAATGTAAACATTTTAATTCTATTTTATATCAAAAAAGCCCGAAATATTTTCAGCCCCGCATTCTTCCGCCGCAAAACGCCCTTTTTGCACCGAAAAAACACCCGGAATGGCAAATCCCGCAAAGTTTGCTTATATTTGCATACTGACGCATATGGATACAACAAGATGATCGACCGAATCAAAAATAATCCCCGGCTCAAACAATTCGTCATCGGGCTGATTTCGCCGCACAAGCACCCCCGGCCCCGTCTTTGGGTGCGCTGGTTCGTGAACCCTTTTGTTCACAAAAAAGGCCGCGGTGCGCTTATCCGCCGCCACGCGCGGCTCGACGTTTTCCCCTGGCGGCGCTTCGAAGTGGGACGCGACGCCCTGATCGAGGATTATGCGGTCGTCAATAACGGTGCGGGAGACGTGGTGATCGGCGACCAGGCGCGCATCGGCATCGGATCGGTGATCATCGGCCCCGTGCGCCTGGGCGACCGGGCCGGACTGGGCCAGCATGTCTTCATCTCGGGGTTCAACCACGGTTATGCCGACGGGACACGAGACTCGAATGCACAGGAACTCGTGCGTAAAGAGGTGACGATCGGACGTGAATCGCATATCGGCGCCAATTCGGTGGTCGTGGCGGGCGTCACGATCGGCGAACGCTGCCAGATCGGCGCCGGGAGCGTCGTCACCAAGGACATCCCTTCGTACAGCGTCGCCGTAGGCAACCCGGCGCGCGTAATCAAGCGTTATGACGCCGCACGCGCAAAATGGATACGTGTCGATGAATAACCCGAAAGTCAGCGTCGTCATTCCCGTATACAATACGGAGGCCTATGTCGAACAGACCCTGCGTTCGATCATGGGACAGACCCTGCGCGACATCGAACTCATCGTCATCAACGACGGTTCGACGGACGGCAGCCTCTCCGTACTCGAACGCATAGCCACCGGAGACGACCGCATCCGGCTCTACACCCAGCCCAACAAAGGGCTTTCTGAGACCCGCAACGCAGGGATCGACCGTGCCCGGGGCGAATTCATCTACTTCATGGACAGCGACGACCTGCTGGAACCCGACGCCCTCGAACGCTGCTACGAACGCTGCCAGTCAGACCGGCTCGATTTCGTGTTCTTCGACGCCGAAAGCTTCGGGGCAGCGGCCTCCGACGCCGCATGGTTCGACTACCGGCGTGCAAAATATTTCGGAACGGAGGTCTGCGACGGCACCGCCCTGCTGCGCAGGATGCTCGCACTGCACTGCTACCGGGCTTCGGCCTGCCTGAGTTTTATCCGCACCGCCTACCTGCGCGGGCTGGGACTGCGCTTCTACCCGGGGATACTCCATGAAGACGAACTCTTCACCCCGCAACTTTACCTCGGGGCGTCGCGTGCAGGTGGAATCGAACGCTCGTTCTTCAAGCGGCGCATACACGGGGATTCGATCATGGGACGCGGGTTTTCGCGCCGTAACCTCGAAGGCTACACTACCGTCCTGCGGGAACTCAACCGCTTTGCCGCGCCGCGCGACGCCGGCCAGCGGCAACTCATACGCACGCTCACGAGGCAGATACTGCGCCCCGTGATGCGCAACGCCTGGGCACTTCCGGCCGGGGCACGCTGGAAACTGGCCTGGGATGCCCTGCGGCACTACCCGGGCAGCATCGACGGCCGTGCCCTGGCGACGCTGCTGTTCAAGAAACCGCTAAAAAAAGAAAACGGGAAATGAGTGTCAGGCGGGAATTGGCTTCGGGCGTATTCTACACCTCGATCGCAAAGTACGCGGGCATCGTCGTAACGCTCGTGGTGACGGGTATCCTTTCGCGCCTGTTCACCCCCGAGCAGTTCGGCGTGGTGAACATCGCCACGGTAGTGATCGCCTTCTTTGCCATCTTCAGCGATCTGGGCATCGGCCCGGCCGTCATCCAGCACAAAAACCTCGACAGGCACGACCTGGGCGGGATATTCTCGCTCTCGGTATGGTCGGGGGCAGTCATGGCGCTGCTGTTTTTCGCAGCAGCCGGCACGATCGCCTCTCTCTACGGCGATTCGCAGGTGCTGCGCAACGTCCTGCGCATCCTCGCGCTGAACCTCTTTTTCGCCGCGGCCAACATCGTCCCCAATGCACTTATCCTGAAGGAGAAACGCTTCCGGTTCGCCGCCATGCGGTCGCTCACGGTGCAAATCGCAGGGGGCACGGCCGCCATCGCCGCGGCCTATGCCGGGGCAGGCATCTACGCACTGACGATCAACCCGGTGTTTTCGAGCCTGATGCTCCTGGCGATAAACTACCGCCAGAACCCGCTGCCGCTGCGCCTGCGCCCGGGACGCAAGGCGCTGGGCAAAGTATTCTCGTTCTCGGCCTACCAGTTCTCGTTCCAGTTGATAAACTATTTCAGCCGCAACCTCGACAAGCTGCTCATGGGACGTTACATGAGCCTCTCGCAACTGGGTTATTACGACAAGTCGTACCGGCTGATGATGCTCCCGCTGCAAAACATCGCCTATGTCATTTCGCCCGTCATGCACCCCATTTTTTCGGAGATGCAGCACGACCTGAAGCAGTTGGGCGCCTCCTACCTGAAAGTCGTCCGGCTGCTGGCGTTCATAGGGCTGCCGCTCTCGGCCGTGCTCTTCTTCACGGCGCAGGAGCTGGTGCTCATCATCTTCGGCGACCAGTGGGAGCCGTCCGTCCCGGTGTTCCGGATACTGGCGCTCTCGGTCGGCATCCAGATCGTGATGTCCACCTCGGGCTCGATCTTCCAGGCCGCCAACGCCACGCGGATGCTCTTCCTCTGCGGCGTATTCTCGGCGGCGCTCAACGTCGCGGCGATCTGCACCGGCATCTTCGCATTCGGCACGACCGAAGCCGTGGCCTGGTGCATCTGCGCCTCGTTCGCCGTCAACTTCGTGCAGTGTTACCACGCGTTGTTCTGCCTCACGCTGCGCACGGGATGGCGCCGGTTCTGGCGGAATTTCCTTTCGCCGCTGCTGCTCACGGCACTCGTCGGCCTGCCCCTGGCAGCAGTCGGATGGCTTCTCCCGCCGATGCCGCTCGTGGCGTCGCTCGCCCTCAAGGGGACGGCGGCACTCGGCGTATGGCTCCTTTATGTGCACCTGAGCGGCGAATACGACCTGAAAGGACTTGCAGGACGGCTCCTGGCCCGCAAAAAACGATAACAACATGAAAGGATTATTTGTCGTCTTCCACGGGTTTTCGGCCCACAGCGGCATCAGCAAGAAGATCTTTGCCCAATGCGACGCACTGCGGCGCAACGGTGCCGACATCGAGTTGTGCCACATCGAGATAGCGCCCGACGGCACGCAGCGCCGAATGGTCGGCGGACAGGCGATCCGCACCTTCGGCAAGGGATTGCGGGCCAAGCTCGAAAAAAGGGTCTCGCTGAGCGACATCACGCGCTACATCCGCCACGAAGGGGTGGAGTTCCTCTACATCCGCCACGACCACAACGCCAGCCCGGTGCTGATCCACTGGCTGCGCAAGGTCAAAAAACTCGGCGTGCGGATCGCGCTTGAAATCCCGACCTACCCTTACGACGCCGAATTCGCGCAGTCGCCCGCGGTGCGGAAGCTCAAACTGCGCATCGACCGCATGTTCCGCTGCCGCATGGCCCGCTACATCGACCGCATCGTCACCTTCTCCGACGATACGGAGATATTCGGCCGCCCGACGATCCGTATATCCAACGGCATCGACTTCCGGAGTATCCCGCTCAAAACCCAGGTACACGGGGATCACCACAACTTACGGCTGCTGGCCGTGGCGAACATCCATTTCTGGCACGGCCTCGACCGCGTGATCGAAGGGCTCAGGGAGTATTACGCCGCCCCGCACCAGTGCATCGTCCGCCTGCGTATCGCAGGCGACGGCGTGGAAACGCTCATCGCAGAATACCGCCGCAGGATCGACGCATACTCCCTGGCAGAGTATGCCGAGGTCATCGGCCCCCGTTCGGGCGCGGCGCTCGACGCCGAATTCGAGTGGTGCGACATGGGCATTGCCAGCCTCGGGCGCCACCGCAACGGCATCACCGGTATCAAGACGCTCAAAAACCGCGAATACGCCGCACGCGGCATCCCGTTCGTATACTCGGAACGGGACAGCGACTTCGACGGCATGGACTACGTGATGAAAGCCCCGGCCGACGACACGCCCCTCGACATCGCGGCGCTCGTGCGTTTCCACGACGGGCTGCATCTCACGCCCGCCCAGATCCGCGGCACGGTCGAGGGACGCCTCTCGTGGGACAACCAGATGAAACAGGTATTAACCGAACTTTTCGAAGCATGACGACCGTAGCGATACTCTTCTGGGCGGGGGTATTCCTCGTCTTCTACACCTACCTCGGATACGGCATCCTGCTGTGGCTGCTGGTGAAGATCCGCGAAGCCGTGCACCCGGCACGGCGGTACGCCTTTCCTGCCGACCCGCCCGAGGTGACGCTGCTCATCGCCGCCTACAACGAACAGGAGGTCGTGGCGGAAAAGATGGCCAACTGCCGGGCATTGGATTATCCGGCCGGAAAGCTCCGCGTGACGTGGATCACCGACGGCTCGACCGACCGCACCGTCGAACTGCTCGCCGCCTACCCCGAGGTGACGGTGCTGCACGACCCGCGCCGGGGCGGTAAGACCGCGGCGCTGAACCGGGCGCTGGGAATAGTCCGCACGCCGCTGGTCGTATTCACCGATGCCAATACGATGCTCAACCCCGAAGCCGTGGCGCAGGTCGTCCGCTGCTTCGAAGACCCCGCAGTGGGGTGCGTGGCCGGCGAAAAACGCGTCGCCGGGACAGGGAATACGGGCGCCGCCGCAACGGAAGGCGTCTACTGGAAATACGAGTCGAAGCTCAAGGAGCTGGATCACCGCCTCTACTCGGCGGTGGGGGCAGCGGGGGAGTTGTTCGCTGTGCGGCGCGAACTGTGGCAGACGCTGAGGGAGGATACGCTGCTCGACGATTTCGTCTGCTCGATGCTGATCGCGGCACAGGGATACAGGATCGCCTACTGCAAGGAAGCCTATGCGCTGGAGAGCCCTTCGGCCGACATGGGCGAAGAAGGCAAACGCAAGAAGCGCATCGCGGCGGGCGGGCTGCAATCGGTATGGCGGCTGCGCAAGCTGCTCAATCCGTTCCGTTACGGGGTGCTGTGGTTCCAGTACGTATCGCACCGCGCGCTGCGCTGGACGCTGACCCCCGTAGTGCTTGTCGCACTGCTGCCGCTCAACGTCGCGCTGCTGTGGTCGGGCCATCCGGCGCTCTATGCCGCGATCCTCGCCCTGCAATGCGCATTCTACCTGGCCGCCCTCACGGGATGGGCGCTGGAGCGCAGCGGGCACCGCAACAGGCTGCTCTTCATCCCCTACTATTTTCTCTTCATGAACCTCAATGTTTTCCGCGGGGCATCGTACCTGGCGACCCACCGCGGAAAGGGTGCCTGGGAGAAAGCCCGCAGAGCCTGACCGATTTTTGAACGGAACCTGAAATATTATGCTATATTTGCATGTCTAAACCTCTCCTCATGAAAAACATCGCCATAAATCCCGAGGACTACACGATCCTGGCCGTCGACGACATTGCCACCAACATCATGCTGCTGAAAGCCGTGCTGAGCCGTGCCAAATACAAGATCGTCACGGCATCGGGAGGTAACGAGGCACTCGAAAAGGCCGCGACGGAGCTCCCCGACCTGATCCTGCTGGACATCATGATGCCCGACATGGACGGCTACGAGGTGATCAAACACCTGAAGGCTGATCCCGCATTGCAGGACATCCCGGTGATTTTCCTCACGGCGCTGCACAACCCCGAAGACATCGTCAAGGGGTTCAAACTGGGAGCCAGCGACTACGTCTCCAAGCCGTTCAACCACGAGGAGCTGATCACCCGCGTATCGCACCACATCTATTTGGCGGCGGCGCAGCGCACGATCATGCAGCAGCGCGACGAATTGCAGGCCACGGTCGACGCCCGCGACAAGATGTACTCGGTAATAGCCCACGACCTGCGGTCGCCGATCGGCACGTTGAAGATGGTTTTCAACATGCTCTCGATAAACCTTACGCAGCAACAGATAGGCGAAGACAACATGGAGATGATCACGATGGGCAACAACATCACCGAGAGCACCTTCATGCTGCTGGACAACCTGCTCAAATGGACGAAGAGCCAGATCGGACGCATGAACACGGTGTTCCAGGAGGTCGACATTTCGGAGGTCGTGGTTTTCGCCAGCAAGATGTCCGACCTCGTGGCACAGGTCAAGAACATCGCCGTCGAATACGACATCCCCGGCCCGATTACCGTCCCGTGCGACGTAGACATGGTGAAAACGATCATGCGCAACCTGATGTCGAACGCCATCAAGTACAGCAACGAAGGCGGACGGATCGTCATCAGCGTGCGGGAAACCCCCACCCATGCCGTAATAAGCGTACGCGACTTCGGCACGGGTATCAGCGAGGAAAACCTGCCCAAACTGCTCAACCCCGAAATACACTACACCACCTACGGCACCAAGAACGAAGAGGGATCGGGGCTGGGCCTGCAGCTCGTGCAAGACCTCACGCGCCGCAACGGCGGGGAGCTGACCATCGAATCGACACTGGGCGAAGGCTCCACGTTTACGTTCACCATCGCCAAGGTGCAACCTAAGTCCGAGACCGTAGAAGACTCGGAGGGGGGGGGTATTGCGCGTCCCTGAGCGATAAATGGTTCGATAGTCTGACCGCATTTTTCCGCGTGGAAAAGGCGGAAGAGACGATATCTCCGTAAAATCCGGGCGGACACGCACAGATAGTTCCCCGAAAAGGTCGCCATGAGCGATCTTTTTGTTATATTGCAGGATAAAACCCCGACCTCGCCATGAAGTATTGCAGTACGATCCTCGTGGGGCTTCTCTGCACGGCCGCCTGCCTGGCGCAGACCCCGCTGCCCGAAAGCCGCCGCACCTCCCCGGAAATATTCATCTATAAACCCGATGCCAAAGAGCTCCGCGAACTGCATGTGAAAGGCAAGGCGCCCGACGAAGAAATGCTGCACACGTTCGTCGGCAAATATGCTGCGGCGGGAAAGATCCCGCAGCTCCCCCAGGGAAACTACCTGCGGGTCTGGACGGACGGGAACGAACTCGTATACGGCGACCATGTCGTGGACAATTTCTACTACCGGCTCGTCAGGGACGAGCAGGTGATGCTGATACTCTGCGACACGCTGGGCAACACCATCGACGATGCCGTGGTAAAACGGGGCTCGAAACGGATGAAATACGACCCTGCCACGCGCACCTACAACCTGCCGCGCATCCGCGGCGAAGAGGCCACGGTCGAAGTAAACAACGACGGCGTACTGCATTACATCACCATCGCGAACGAACCGGACTACACCTACCGTCCCGGGTTCTTCAAAACGGCCTGGGGAACGGTCAAAACAGCCTTCAAGCGGGTTTTCGCACCGGGGAAGCTGCCCGCGCGGGACAAGTACGACGGGTTCGTGGTATTCAGCAAACCCAGGTACAAACCCGGGGAAACGGTGAAATTCAAGGCGCACATCAACCGCAAAGGCAAGCCCCTCGACGGGAAGGTCGACGTGGCACTCGTTTCGTATTACTCCCCGTCGATAGACACGACCCTCGTATCGCTGGCGCCCTACCGTCCCGGCATGTACGAATGGGAGTTCAGGCTTTCGGACAGCCTCCGCCTCCGCCTCGACAAGGATTACACACTCCGTTTCCGGACGGGCGACAAGCATGCCAATGACATCACGGGCCGTTTCCGCTACGAGGAGTACGAACTCGGGAAGCTCACCTTCACGGCCAGGGCCGACAAGCAAAAATACGCCCGGGGCGACACGGTGAGGATTTCACTGAGCGCAGCGGACGAGAACAACATGCCGGTATACGACGGGCGGGTAAAGGTCTTGGTCAAACCCGCCAGATACATGGGCTGCAAATTCCTCGCCCGCACGGCATTCGTCCCCGACCGGCTCTGGGAGCATACGTTCGGCATGGAGGGCAAGTCCACGAAGGAAATCATCCTGCCCGACTCGATATTCGTCGACGGCGTGTCGATGTATTACGACGTCGCCTGCTCGTTCTTCGATGCGGGCAACGAACGCAGGGATGAGCGCATAAGCCTGTACCGGGACGCAAGGCGGAGGCGGATCGACTATTCGGCCGACCAGGGGATGCTCGCCCTGCGTGAACTGTACGACGGCAAAAGCGTCGAAAGCCGTGCCCTGGTAACCGCCTACAACCCGGAATACGGGATCGTATGGCAGGATTCGGTTACATTGCCCTGCAGTGTGCCGCTGTCGTGGATCGTCAGCGAATACGAGGTGCAGAGCGCCACGGCATCGGAGGACATCGAGGTCGGAAAGCTGCCGGGCGAACTGATCGGGCACCGCTTCTTCCGCCGGGACGGCAACGTCCGGCTGGTGGTGGACAACCCCGCGAAATTCCCGTTCTGGTACACCATCTGCATGGGGGACAAGACGATTGCCAAGGGGTATGCCACCGAACTCGACTTCGCGCGCAAGGACAACGGCCGCAAGGGCTATTCGATGCAGATAGCCTATCTGCAGGGGGAGAATGCCCGGACGATACGCGGCGAGCTGCCCTTCACGGAGAAAAACATCACGATGGAGGTAACGACGGCGGCGACCGTCTATCCCGGACAGAGCGCAAAGGTCGAAGTGGCGGTCAAAGACCGCAAGGGACGCCCGGTGAAAAATGCCGACGTGACGGCCTATGCGTTCACCTCGAAATTCGAAGCCCTGCCGCCGGAAGTGACGATCTACGGGAAATCGGCATCGGGAAAGGCCATCACCCCGAAAAACTACGAAGCCGACGAGGATTTCCTCTACAACACCCGCAGCAGGATGGATTGGCCGCTGTGGCGGCAGCGCATGGGACTCGATTCGATCGAATACTACAAATTCCTCTACCCGGAGCCGTTCTACGCCTACACCGAGGAAGTCCCCGGAAGA
The DNA here is from genome assembly GCF_000435435.1 of Alistipes sp. CAG:29. Taxonomy (NCBI): domain Bacteria; kingdom Pseudomonadati; phylum Bacteroidota; class Bacteroidia; order Bacteroidales; family Rikenellaceae; genus Alistipes; species Alistipes sp. CAG:29. The sequence continues at coordinate 46,085 of NZ_FR893456.1, forward strand.
CTCACCCAGCTATCCCCCTATGTGGTCGTCGACGGGGAAGTGCAGGGTATCCATGTCCTGTGGATCGACGAACAACCCCACTATTTCAAACAGGCGCAGCAACTGACGCCGTACAGCTTCCCGATATGGCCGGGATTGCACACGCTGCGGCTGCGCACCTACGACAGGGAGGTGACCGTCGAGAACGTCTATGCGGGCGAAGGGCTAAAGACCATCGTTTCGGTAGACGGCGGACGATCCGCAGTGCAACCCTGGGAGGCTTCCGGAGACAACCATCCCGTGCGGATCTCCGTCCGGGAATACGGCAGGAAAGAGAAAGGCATGCTCACGCAGCGCGAGACGGCGCTGCTGACGCGGCACATGATTACGGTCGACAACACCTTCGGGAAAGCGACCCTGCTCACGGGACAGCCGGACAGGCAACCCTCCTACACGGTTGAAACCGAGCTGCCGGGCATTATAAATGCCGGCGGGGTCTGCTACTACCTCAACGGCACGCAGAAGCAGGCCCGCCGCTACCGCTGGGACAGGCCGCAGGCCGAAACGGCGATCCTGGCAGGGCCGTTCCCCTACCGGGGATTCACCACCGGAGGCATGCAGGTCGGAACGCTCTATTCGGATACGCTTGCAGTCAACAGTTTCGAGATCGAGGGCGGCTACCGTTACGACATTCGGAACAACTACCTGAAACAACAGAGTTGGGAGCAGAGCCCGATCCGGAGGCAGCTCGAACCGTTCACGCAGAAGGTCTGCTTCGGGCAGGACGCGCTTACGGCCGAATCGATCCGCGGCATATTCAGGCGGCAGCTCGCCGACATGGTCGAAAACGAATCGGGGCTGATCTCTGCCGTCCCGCAGATATCGCTCATGGACAGCTGCCGCCTGCAACTGTCCACAGGCAAGCTGGCGGACGGTACAAGGGCACAGCCGATCATGGTGTTCCTGCAATCGACGGGCAAGTACCCCGCCAGCAGGCTCTACTACGGCACGACGACCGAAATCGACAGGCTGCCGGAGGGGAACCTCCGCGTAGACCTCATCTTCAGGGATACGACCCGCTGTTCGGCCACCGTAAAGCTGCGGAAAGGCGGCATCAACTACCTGCGGATGGATTCGCTCATAAAGGAGCCGGCCGACGACCGCAGCCGCGCGCTGTTCGGGAAACTGGAAAGGATGTTGCGCGTATCGCGCCCCGCGGCACCGCTGGCCGACTATAAGCCCGCGGTCGCGGAGCGGGACAACCCGTTGCGGAACCCGGGACGCATCAGCGAAGCCAACCTGACGGGCAAAGTCGTCACGGGCACCGTGCGCGACCCGTATGGGGAGCCCATTGCCGGGGCATCGGTGCAGATCGACGGGACTAACGTCGGAACCGTCACGGATACGGACGGAAAATTCACCCTTTCGGACACGGGACGGGGAACGCTCGTCGTCAGTTATATCGGCTACCGGAATTTCGCCACCAAACTGATCTCCGGCTACAACTATAACATCGCCCTGGAAGAAGATTACAACGCACTGGAAGAGGTCGTGGTCGTAGCTTACGGAAAGTCCGGAAAGAAGGCCGTGGTGGGAAGCAGGGCCAATTCCGCGACGGTCACAACGGAAGTGGCATTCGCAGAATTCGACGAGGAAACGGAAACGCTCACAAGTACGCTCGCAGGCATGTCCGCCGGGATACAGGTGCGGGGAACGGGCACAATCGCCGGCCAGGCCCCGATGATCGTCGTGAACGGCGTACCCTACGACGGGGCGCTGTCGGACTTCGATCAGGGAAGCATCCTGTCGATGAACCTCGTCAGGGACGCGAACACAGCAATCTACGGGGCGAGGGCCGCAAACGGGATCATCTTCATCGAAACCACCGACCGGAACGGGGCGGGCGGCGACGGATTCCCGCTCGAGGCCGGCATGCCGAACACGCTGCGCACCGATTTCCACGACGACGCATTCTGGAAACCCCGCCTGACGACCGACAAAGCGGGGCGTCTGACCTTCGAAGTGACTTATCCGGACGACATCACCAGCTGGGACGCCAATTTCATCGTCGTCGGCGGCCGCAGGCAGGCGGACAGGAAGCAACTGCGCATAAAATCGTACAAGCCGCTCAACGCCCAGCTCTCCGTTCCACGCTTCGCCATCGCGGGCGACAGCCTCAATGCTGCCGGACGGCTGACCAACCACACCGGCGACACCTTGTCCGTACGCCGCATGGTCGAAACCGACGGACGGACAGCCGAGGAGCAAATCCGCATCGCCACCTCGCATACGGACGCAATACCCGCCGTCGCAGGGGATGCCGACAGCATCCGGATAGTCTACTCGCTGACGACGCCCGGCGGCTATTTCGACGGGGAGCGGCGTGCGATCCCGATCTACAAGGCCGGAATCCTGGAAACCCACGGGGAGTTCGCCGTCCTCAACGACACCACAGCCCTGCGGTTCACGCCCGACCCGGCGCTGGGTACCGTGACGATCCACGCCGAGGCATCGGCCATACAGGCATTCCTCGACGAGATCGGGAACATCGACCTCTACCCCCACCTCTGCAACGAGCAAATAGCTTCGAAGGTCAAGGCTCTGCTCTCGAAAAAACGGATATACAGCCTGTTCGGACGAAAATTCAAGGACGACGACAAGGTCACGAACCTGCTCCGCAAACTGACGGCCAACCAAAACGACGGCAAGTTATGGGGGTGGTGGAACCGGGAACAGACCGAACTGTGGATCTCGCAGCAGGTCGTGGAGGCATTGCTCGACGCCGAAACAGAGGGGTATAAGACCGGCCTCGACCGGCAGGCACTGACGGACGCGCTGCTTGCCGGCCTGAACCGCCGTATGCCGGCAGCGGCATCCGACACGACAGGGATGCGGAAAAACGAACTGCTCTCGCTGGTGGGGCTTCTGCGCAAGCTGGACGCCAGGATCGACTACCCGCGCTACTGCGCCTTCATCGCGTCGATCCCCGATGCGACGCTCGGCAACCGGCTCCGGACGGCGGAAATGCTGCAACAGCTCGCCCCGGATGGGATGCCCGCCGCGGATTCGCTGCTGGCACTGGCCTCCCGAACCATGATGGGATCGTTGTACTGGCGCGACAAAACACCGCGGGAACCGACTCCCCGCAGGTTCGCGCAGCCGGACATGAGCGACGTCGAGAACACGCTCACGGCATACCGCATCCTGCGCGCCGCGGGCAACCGCAAGGCCGAGTTGGAAAAGATCCGCAACTACTTCTTCGAACAGCGTAAAAGCGGTTCGTGGCGCAACACCTACGAATCGTCGCGGATCGTGGAAACCATCATGCCCGACATGCTGGAAAAGGACGGCGGCGCGTTCCGCGAAGCGAGCCTGACGATCGACGGACAACGGTTCGGCAAATTCCCGCTGACCCGGACATACGCCCCCGGAAAGGAGATAACCGTCCGCAAAGAGGGTTCCATGCCCGTATTCTTCACAGCCTACCAACAAGCCTGGAACGACAAACCGGAACCTGCGGCAGAAGGCTTCACGGTCTCTACCCTGTTCCGCAAGGACGGCAAGCCCGTGACAACTCTCCATGCCGGGGAGCGCGTCGAACTGGTGGCAACCGTAACGGCCGATTCCGACGCCGAATACGTCATGGTCGAGATCCCGATCCCCGCAGGCTGTTCCTACGACTCGAAAGAAAAAGGCGATTTCTGGAAAGAGACACACCGGGAATATTACAAGGAGAAGGTCGCCGTCTTCTGCAAAAAGCTCCGCAAGGGGACGCATACCTTCACTGTCAGGCTCCTGCCCCGCTATACGGGCTCCTACCACCTCAACCCGGCGCGTGCCGAGCTGATGTACTATCCGGTATTCCATGGCCGCAACGAGATGAAAAAGTGCGGCGTGGCCGAGGCACAGGAGACCCGCTGATCCCGGGAAAAAGACATGACGGCAGCGTGACGATTGCGTCCGCTACCTGAACCGCAGTTCAGCGACCACGGCCTTGTGGTCGCTGACATCTTCCGGAGGCATGTAATAACGGATGCCCTCGAAAGCGTCGTCGTAAAAGATGTAGTCGATGCGCAGTACCCCTCCCAGATAGCGGAAAGTACCGCCGTAACCGCTCCCGCTGTCGCGGAAACCGTCGGTCATGTTCCCCTTCATCGTATGGTAGGTATAGGACGAAGGCGTATCGTTGAAGTCGCCCGCAAGGATCACCGGGTAGGGCGAAGCATCTATTTCGACCCGGATTTCACCTACCTGCCCGGCACGGATACTACTGTTGTGTTCCAGCTCGCCCAGTATTCGCTCGACGGGTGCGTCGCGGTTGTAATCTTTCCGGAACCGGCGCCTGAGCTGGGCGATGCCCGAAGTCTGGAGGTGGACGGAGAAGAGACGCACCGTATCATCGCCGACGAGCAGGTCGGCACGCAGGTAGTCGTTGTTCGTATCGGCAAACCGGACGTATTTATGATCGAGAACGGGATAACGGCTGGCCAGGGCCGCACCGCCCTCATGCAGGAAATAGGGCATCCGCCGAGCGAAGACCTTCCCGATGCTGTCGGCCGGAAATTCCCTGCTGTCCATAAACTCCTGCAGGCAAAGCACGTCGACCTGCTCGCGGTTCACCATGCCGGCGATGGCCCTGGCCGTAGCGGGCGTGGATTCCAGTCTGCGGAATCCGTTTACGTTGAGCGTGGCGATGCGGATGTCGTGCGGATTACCCCTCTCCTTAAAATCGGGAAGCTGAACCATGGCTGAAATATACCCCAGGTTGAGTACCAGCGCGACCAGCGGCATCAGCAGGACGATCCATTTGCGGCGAACCGCCCACCAGACCAGCGCAACTACGTTGGCCAGCAGCACGACCGGCATCAGCAATGCGAGCGTCGCCCAGAATCCGCCCTCCCCGGGGGAGACGGACGAAGCATACCGGCACAGGACGGCGGCGACCAGAAGCAGCCCGGTGAGCACCACCGAAATACCATAAAAAAGAATAGAAACGGCTTTGCGACCCATTTTGTGCACTATTAAAGCGATTAACGCGTACAAAGATATGCTTTTACAAATAAAATCAGTATATTTGACGATCAAAAAAGACGCGATTTGGAATGAAGAGGATTTTAATCTCTGGCGGTGCCGGATTCATCGGTTCGCACCTATGTGAAAGACTGCTTGACGAAGGAAACGACGTGATCTGCATCGACAACTATTTTACCGGGCACAAAAGCAATATCCGGCACCTGCTGAAACACCCCAATTTCGAAGTCATAAGGCACGACATAATCTACCCCTACATGGCGGAGGTCGAAGAGATCTACAACCTTGCCTGTCCTGCTTCGCCCATCTACTACCAGCACGACCCGATCAAGACGACGCAAACTTCGGTTATCGGCGCGATGAACATGCTCGGCATGGCGCGCTACAACCGCGCCAAGGTGTTGCAGGCTTCGACTTCGGAAGTATACGGCGACCCGCTGGTACATCCGCAGACCGAGGATTACTGGGGACACGTGAATCCGCTGGGGCTGCGCTCGTGCTACGACGAGGGCAAACGCTGTGCCGAATCGCTCTTCATGAGCTACTACCGCGAACACGGCATCCCGGTGAAAATCGTCCGGATTTTCAACACCTATGGCCCGAAGATGGACATCAACGACGGCCGCGTAGTCTCGAATTTCATCGTCCAGGCATTGCGCAACGAACCGATCACGATCTACGGCGACGGTGAACAAACCCGCTCGTTCCAGTATATCGACGACCTGGTCGAAGGGATGATCCGCCTGATGGACGATACGCCCGACGATTTCACGGGCCCGGTCAACATAGGCAACCCCAATGAATTCACCATCAACGAACTGGCAGCCATCGTCCTGGAACTCACGGGTTCGAAGTCGAAGATCATGCACATGCCCCTGCCGTCGGACGACCCGCAGCAGCGCAAGCCCGACATCTCGCTGGCCCGCAAGATGCTCAACGACTGGGAACCCACGATCCAGCTGCGCGACGGACTGGTAAAGACCATCGCCTATTTCGAGGATATCCTGTCGCGGGGGAGCGTCCGGCACTGATCCGCCCCTGAAATCGGCCCGCCCTTCTTTGAACACCGTCAGCCTGTTGAGCACCGCCCGCCTGTTTGAGTACAGCCCGGCACAATTCCCAATGCAGCCCCAACCCTATTTTTCCAGGTAGTCCCGCAATACGGAGCCAACCAGCCGTATCAGCGTGCGCGTCGGATGCAATGCGGCGAACCCGTTGAGCATTCCCCAATCGTGTACCACGCCGTTGAAGCGCACGGTCGTCACTTCGACGCCCGCCTCGTCCAGACGACGCCCCATCGCCTCGCCCTCGTCGCGCAGGATGTCGTTCTCGGCAACGACGATCAGCGTCGCAGGCAATCCCCGCAGCCGTTCGGCAGAAGCACGCACGGGCGACATGAGGTCGTTGCCGCGCTGAGCCGGATCTGAAACGTACTTGCCGAACATCCATTTCATCAACGGCGCGGTCAGGAACCGCTGGCGGCCGTATTTCACATACGAATCCCAGTCGTACCCCGCATCGGTCACGGGCCACATCAGCACGAGCGTGCGCAGCCGCGGCCCGCCGTGATCCTCGGCCACGAGCGCCGCCGCAAGCGACATGTTACCGCCGACGCTGTTGCCCGCCAGCGCCAGCCGGCTGCCGTCGACCCCGATCTCCCGGCCGTTTTCGGCCACCCATTTCACTGCGGCATAGACCTCCTCGACAGCCTTCGGAAAATGCGCCTCGGGCGAAGGCGTATAGTTGACGAATACCGCCGCACAACCCGACTCCACGACAAGGTCGCGCACCAACCGCCTGTGGGTGGGATAGTCGCCCAGCACCCAGCCCCCGCCGTGAATGAACACGAACGCCGGAAGATACCCGCGCCCCGCCCCCGAAGGGCGGACGAGGTTCAGGCGCAGCGTATGCCCTTCGCTTTCGACCGTCCGTTCGGACTCCTCGATGCCCGACAGATCGACATGCACGGCCGCCTGCACATCGGTCAGGACGCGACGGGCCTCCCCGACCGGCAACGATTCGACGGGAGCGCCGCCGTTCAACACTTTCAGATAAGCTTTGGTTCCCCGCGACAGGTGGTCGTCCTGCAAATAATCCGGAGCTTCCTTCAGATGATCCATAACAAACCGTTTTAAAGTTTATGACACGGACTGCAAAGGCGCTGCCACAAACGAAAAAAGCCGGACGAAATGTCCGGCTTTTCGGTATGTCAAAGCGGTTTTTACTGCGCCATGGCATGGCGGAACCCGTCCACCTTGTCCCAGTCGCCGCGCGTGAAATCGGGCACGGCGACCGGCATACTGTTGTGTTCGAGCGACGCCGCGGTCAGCGACCCGATGCACGACCATTCGGCAGCGTCGTAAACGTCCTGATCGAGCGGCAGGCCATGCTGCAGGCAGTAAACGAGGCGATAGTCCATGATGAAATCCATGCCGCCGTGGCCGCCCACGCGGCGGGCCTTCTCCTCGATGTCCCGGGCGATCGGATGCTTGTAACGCTCCATCAGCGCCGCCTTCGCCGCCTGGGGGATGAACGAATGCTCGCTCAGATTCTCGTGGTCGGGAATCTCCTCGCCGGCGATTTGCTCGGGACGGAACGCATAGCCCTCGACCGGGTATTTATTGGCGAAGCCCTCGGTGCCCGTAAGCTGGTACATGCGGCTGTAAGGACGGGGCGTATAGACGTTGTGTTCGAGCAGGATCGTGCGGCCCCGCTCGGTCTTGATGAGCGTCAGCGTCTGGTCGGCATTGGCGAAGGTCTCGGCACCCATCTTCTCCTTGGCGAGCTTCAGGCCGTTGACCGACTTGGTATCCATCGCCACGAGGTAGTTCATCTTATCGCCGCGGTGGATATCCAGCAGCTGGCAGGCCGGGCCGAGGCCGTGCGTGGCATAGACGTCGCCGCGGTGCGACTGGTTGAAGTCGAGGCGCCAGTTGCCCTGGTAATAATCCCAGTAGGGTTCGAGGTTGTGAATATAGGAGCCTTCGGTGTGGAGTATCTCGCCGAACAGCCCGTGCTGAGCCATGTTGAGCGTCGTCAGCTCGAAGAAGTCATAGACACAGTTCTCGAGCATCATGCAGTGGCGCTGTGTCTTCTCGGCAGTGTCGACCAGTTGCCAGCACTCGTCGAGCGACATGGCGGCTGGGACTTCGACGGCGACATGCTTGCCGTGCTCCATGGCATAAACCGCCATCGGGACGTGCAGCTGCCACGGGGTGCAGATGTAAACCAGGTCGATGTCATCGCGCCGGCAAAGTTCCTTCCACCCCTCCTCCCCGCTGTACGGGGCAGCAGCCGGGAGGTTATGTCCGGCGAGGATCTCCTGCGACTTGTCGACACGCTCGGGGTAGAGGTCGCAGAGCGCCACGATCTCGACCCCGTCGATGTTGGCGAAGCGTTCCACGGCGCCCGGGCCGCGCATACCCAGCCCGATGAAACCTACGCGTACGACCGGGATCGGGTCGACCGTCAGCCGCAAAACGGAATGCTGGCCCTCGGCACGGGCCGGGACGTCGAATACGATCACGCCGTCGACGATGCTGTAACCCTCCGCGGGCGGCGTGCTGCACCCCCAGCACAGCACGGCTGCCGCCGAGAACAATAAAAAGGCAAATTTCTTCATTATATCCGGGTTATTTAGTTATTTAGACAAAAGTATGAAATATTTTGAAATCTGCGCTCATTTGACTACTTTTGCCGACGTAAAAATCACACACCATGTTTCGTAGATTAGCGGCGGTAATCCTCTCGGTCGTCCTGCTCTCCCCGGGCTGGCTCGGCATGACAGGGCTCACGCTGCCCTTCGCCATGATCCCGCTGCTGTGGATCAGCGCATCGTACGACCAGACGCGCCGCTCGTGGTGGCGCATGTTCGGCTGGGCGGCGCTGACCTTCGCGCTGTGGAACATCTCGACCGTCTGGTGGATATGGAACGCCACCCCGGTGGGGCCCGTGGCCGCGACGCTCGCCTCAACGACGCTCAACATGATCGCCTTCATGTTGTTCCACACCGTCGCAAAGAAAGGGCCGAAGACACTGGCATACACCTTGCTCATTGCCGGGTGGATCGCAACGGAATACTGGTATACGGTCGGCGAATTCTCGTGGCCGTGGCTGATCCTGGGCAACGGATTCTCGCACGACGTATGGCTCGTGCAATGGTACGAATACACGGGTGTCTTCGGCGGTTCGCTGTGGGTGCTGCTCTGTAACATACTCTTCTTCGAAGCGCTGCGGGCACGATGCAGCATCGGACGGTGGATCCCGGCCGCGGGCGTCCTGCTCCTTCCGGCCGCCGTGTCGCTGGGCATCTGGTGGAGCTGGGAGCAGCCCGACGAGGGGACGGCCGAGGTGAGCGTCGTCCAACCCAACGTCGACTGCTACGACAAATTCAACGGCCGCGCCGACTGGCAGCAAGACAACATCACCGACCTTTTGGCACAGGTGCCCGCCGGGGCGCAATTCATCCTGCTGCCCGAGACTGCCGTCCCGGGACATTACTGGGAACCGGGTCTTTCGGAGTTCCGCCCGGCCAACGAACCGGGCATGTTCTGGCAAGAGCTGGCCGACAGCCTGCGCCGGTCGCACCCCGGGGCCCTGCTCGTCACGGGCGCCAACACCCTGCGTTATTATGCCGCCGGGGTACAACCCCGCACGGCACGCCGGGACGGGTTGGGCGAAGGTTACTACGACGTATTCAACACGGCGGTAGGGCTCGACTCCGCAGGCCGCATGCAACTGCACCACAAAGGCAAACTGGTGATCGGCGTGGAAAACACCCCGACGATCGTTTTCGACATCCTGCAATTCCTGGTAATCGACCTGGGCGGCGTCGTGGGACAGATCGGCATGGGGCAGCACGGCACGGCCTTCGAACACCGGGGCGTGAAAACCGGCCCGGCAATCTGCTACGAAGGACTTTACGGCGATTTCTTCGGCGATTTCGTGCGCCGCGGGGCACAGTTCATGGCCATCATCTCCAACGACGGCTGGTGGGGCGACACGCCCGGCTACAAACACCTCTTCACGATCTCGCGCCTGCGCGCCATCGAACACCGCCGTGCCATCGCCCGGTCGGCCAACACCGGCATGTCGGGCTTCATATCGGCCCGCGGCGACATAGGCCAGACGCTCGGCTGGGAAAAACGGGGCGTGCTCACAGCGGCCGTACCCCTCAACTCCCAACTTACCTTCTACACCCGATACGGCGACTACCTGGGACGCATCTCCGAATACCTGATGCTGCTCTGTGTGCTCTACTACATCGCCTACCGGGCCAAGAAAAAGAACCACCTCGTAAAATAAAACCCGAAACCCGATATGAATTACACCCAGACCCTCGAATTCCTCTTCCAGTCGCTGCCGGCCTTCGAAACCAAAGGCGCAACGGCCTACAAGCCGGGATTGGAGCGCATCACCGCATTCTGCCGCCACATCGGCAACCCCCAGCGCAATTTCTTCACGATCCACGTGGCGGGCACGAACGGCAAAGGTTCCGTATCGCATATCATCGCCTCGGTATTGCAGCAGGCCGGCTACCGCACGGGGCTTTTCACCTCGCCCCACCTGCAGGATTTCCGCGAACGCATCCGCGTCGACGGCGAGATGATTCCCAAACAGAAGGTCGTGAACTTCGTGGACAAACACCACGACAAGATGGTCGAGCTGGAACTGTCGTTCTTCGAAATGACCGCGGCACTGGCTTTCGACTACTTCGCACAGAGCGACGTCGAGGTCGCGGTGATCGAAACGGGACTCGGAGGGCGACTGGACGCCACGAATATCATCGTACCGGTCGTAAGCGTCATCACCAACATCGGGCTGGAGCATACGGCGCTGCTGGGCGACACGCTCCAGAAGATCGCAGCCGAAAAAGCCGGGATCATCAAGAAGAGCATCCCGGTCGTGATCGGCGAGGGCGACCTGCGCTACAACGACGTGTTCGAGCAGGTCGCTGCGGCCAACAAATCGAAAGTCATCTATGCCGAAAAGGTATTCTCGTGCCAAGAGTGCGGTTGCAGGGAAGGGCGGCAGCACTTCTGCATGCACCGCGTGCGCGACGACCGCAATTTCGAGGTAGACCTCGACCTTACGGGCAATTACCAACGCCATAATATCCTGACAGCCGCGGCGACGGTCGATTTCCTGCACGAGGAAACCCCGCTGACGATCTCCCGCCGTGCCTTCCTCGAAGGGACGCGCGATGCGGCGGCCATCACCTCGCTGGCGGGACGCTGGCAGAAGCTGGGTGAAAATCCGCTCGTCGTCTGCGACACGGGGCACAATCCCCACGGCATCGCCTACGTGGCCGAACAGCTCAAAGCGACGCCCCACAAGGAGCTTTACTGCGTGATCGGGTTCGTCCGCGACAAAGATCTGGCACACATCCTGCCCCTGCTGCCGCGCGACGCGCACTACATCTTCACGCAGGCACAGACCGAAAGGGCATTGCCCGCCGCCGAACTGACAGCCAAGGCTGCGATCTACGGGCTCAGGGGGGAAACCATCCCCGAAGTGCCGGCCGCCGTGGCACATGCCCGGGAACTTGCCGCTGCGGACGATATGGTCTTCATCGGCGGCAGCACCTATGTCGTCGCCGAAGCACTCTGATACATACGATATTCAGAACCCGTATAAAGTCCGTCCGAGTGTCTCGGACGGACTTTCTTTTGTCATCCTGAATAAAACTATAAAAAATAGTTTTATGTGAAGATTTTTTAGTTATATTTGCAGAAAACCAATCGCATGAAACGAATCCTTCCGCTCCTGGCGGCCGTGATCGCATTGACAACCGTACTCCCCGGCAAGGCGCAAACCGGCAAATATTACATCGACGGACGGGAAACAACCCGTGAAGAGCTGTTGAAACTTCCCGCGGGCGCAATCGAATCCATGGCGAATTCGGTGGAAAACGGATTGCCCGTAGTGCGTATAAAATTAAAACCCGAAGGCGGGGAACAGGCTCCGGCCACCGGGCAACAGGAAAAAAACGCTGCGACCCCGCATGAAAAAGCGATGCAGCTGGTACGTGGAATCTATGAGCAGCACACCCTGCTCAAGGAGGGCGACCTGGCGGCCGATTTCCGGGCTGCGAAATATGCCGGAGGGGATCTCACGCTTACAGCTCTGCGTGGCAAAGTCGTGCTGCTGAACTTCTGGGCTACCTGGTGCGGCCCCTGCCTGCGGGAACTGGCGCCGGAAGCCCTGCCGAAAATCATTCTCGAACGGTTTGCCGCAGACAGCGAATTCGTATTCCTGCCGGTCGCCTATACCGATTCGAAAGAGAGCCTCGACAAGTTTTTCGCAGGCGACGAACAGCATAATTACGCTTATCTGCGCGACCTGACGGCAATGGATCCGGACAAACGGGTATTCGGCCTTTATGCGGAGCAGGGCGTCCCGCGCTCCTTCGTAATCGACCGCAACGGCCGCATCGTCCTCGGGTCGCTGGGTGCGGCACAGGAGGAGCTGGAACGCATGGCCGCGGCTATCGAAAAAGAACTTTCCAGATAACGGATAAAAACAGCCCGGCCGTAAAGGCATGGGATTATAATGATGTAATGACCTGAATAATCAAGTCATTACATCTTTGTATAGGGATAATAGATAACGAGAAGGCAACGATTTATTTTCAGCTTATTCCGATCAAAGTAAATTAAAATTCATAGATTATATCTGAAGTTCAAGAAGGAATAAAACTGAAAGATTATCACCACAATGAATCTCAAAACACGACAATGGTCAAACCTTGTATTATTTTACTTTTTTGTTCATTTTAATTTTTAATATAGTCCGTTTCCTGTTTTCCTTAAAACTTATTATCTTTAATGCATGCTTTTCCGATTCCCGCATTCGTCATGGTTGCCGGCCTGCCGCCGGTTGTTACTGTTGCTACCCGCTTTGGTGCTGGCGGCGGGCCTTTCGGCGCGGTCGCTGGTCAAGGCGGACGTGCAGCTGGCGAACAACGCCGTTTTGGCGATGTATCAGGACGAGGATGCCAATATGTGGATCGGAACCTACGACGGACTGCACCTCTACAACGGCAAGAACACCTTTGTTTTCCGCATGGAGCTGGACAACGAATTTTCGCTGTGCAGCAATATCGTGCTGGAGATAGCCCCGGCCGAAAAGGGCTACCTATGGGTAGCCACTTCGCTGGGGATCAATAAATTTTCCCTGCGCGAGCGACGCGTCGTCGAAAGCTATATGCAGTACGTCGACGTGGAGAATATCGCTTCGGACAGCGAGGGAAACACCGTGCTTTTCTCGGGTGAGGATTTTATCACCTGCTACCGCCCAGGGCGCGCCTTTTTCGAGGACGTGTATATTCCGGGCGTCCGCGCTGCGGAGATTGTCGCCGTCTGGTCGGAGGCACCCCGGGTGTTCTGCACCTTGGGGCGGGACGGAGAGTTGGTGCGTTACCGGCTCAACGACGGCGAAGGGAAAAGTCTCGTGCGGGTATCCGGGCGCCAGCTCTCCGCGCGTCCGGTGCGCAAGGCGTTCTTCAATGGCGGCAGGCTCCATTTCGTCGACACCTCGGGCGGGCTGTGGCGGTATACGTACAAGGACGAATCGCTGGTGCTGCTATCCGACCTTTCGCAGCTGGGCGAAACGGGCTTTACCGTGTCGACGGTCTGTTCGTTCGGGGACGAGGTTTATGTGGGCTTCCTGGCCGGGGCCCTGGGCCGTGTTCCCGAGAAAGGAGGCCGCTGCGAGCTGATCGCCTCGGACTACCGCGTTTTCTGCCTGTGGGCCGACTGCAACCAGGATATCCTCTGGGTCGGAACCGACGGCTACGGGGTTCATATGTACTGCGACAAGGAGGAGCTGTTCACGACGCTGCTCATGGAGGACATGCCGCAAAAGGTGCTCAAACCCGTGCGGGCCATCCATACCGACGACAGGGGAAACCTGTGGATAGGCACCAAGGGCGACGGCGTAATCCGCATCCGCGATTATGAAAGCTATGCCGGCGGGAATATTCCCGTCGACCACCTGACCCGTTTCGACCGCGGCAAGGGACTTACGAGCAACGAAGTTTTCAGTTTTTGCAGCAGCCCGGCCCGGAATGTCATATGGCTCGGAACCTCGGGCCCGGGCCTTACCTATTATGCATACAGGGACGACCGGATGCGGACGTTACCCCTGCAGCCGGGAATGCCGGAGATACGCGGCGTCCACCAGATGTGCGAGGTGAACGACTCGACGCTCTACCTCGCCTGCGATACGGATGCGCTGGTCGAACTGACAATCGGAAAGGGCGACAGGCCCGTCGTGACGGCGATGCGCCGTTACCGGTTCCGGCTGGAGCGCCGCGACTGCAATGAGTTTTATGCCCTGATACGCGAAAGCGACTCGACGCTGCTGCTGGGCATGCGCGGCGGTTACGGGCTGATACGCTTCGACATGCGGACGAAGAAGTACGTATTTGTTGATATGCACCGCCTGCAAAGCCGGGCCCTGGGCGATTTGCTCTGCCTGTGCAAGAGCCGCGAGTCGGGACTCTACTGCGGCGCCAGTTCGGGGCTGATACTGCTTACGCCCGAGGGTGACATCCGGCAGTTCAACCGCCGCAACGGCATCGTCAACGACATGATACACGGCGTGCTGGAGGATGCGCACGGCTGCATCTGGTTGAGCACGAACAAGGGCCTCGCGCAGTACAGCCCCGGCCATGACTTTTTCCACAACTACTCCTCTTCCGATTTGCGCGTCATCGAGTTCTGCGACGACGCTTACTGGAAATGTCCCTATACCGACCGGCTTTTTTTCGGCGGCGTGAACGGCGTGGTGTGGATAGACCCCGCGGCCGAGCCTCCCTCTAACTACAAACCCCGGCTGCGCTTCATGGATCTCGAACTGCCGGACGGAACACTCGTGCCGCTGTCGGATTATACGGGCGACGGACACGACCCCCTCCCGGTGCGTATTGCGCCCCGTACGGCCGGCTTCGCCGTCTCTTTCGTGGCTGTCGACTACCTGAATGGCGATAACTACGAGTATTCCTACATGCTGGAGGGCTATTCCGACGAGTGGGTGGAATTACAGAAAAACAACCGCGTCGCCTTTATGAATATTCCCGCGGGCAGTTACCTGCTGCACGTGCGCTACAAGAGCAACGTCATGGATCGTGCCACGCAGGTCTACACGCTGCCCCTGACGGTGCTGCCGCCGTGGTACCGCACGACGGCAGCCCTCGTGTGCTATATCCTGCTCGCGGTGGGGCTCGTATGGCTGTTTGCCGCCTTGCTGCGCAGGCATTACCGCAGGCAGCAACAGCGTGTCGTAGCCCGGCTGGAGGAGGAACAGCGCGAGAAGCTCTATGAGGCGCGGCTCAATTTCTTCGTCAACATTTCGCATGAACTCTGTACGCCGCTGACGCTTATCAACGGCATGAACGAGCGTATCGCACAACTGAGCGCGGAGAATCCGCAGCTGCACAAGTATACGAATGTGATGCACGAGAATGTCAAAGGCCTGAACGACCTGATTCAGGAGATACTGGATTTCCGGAAAATCGAGGAGGAGGGATTCGGCCGCGTCCATATCCATAGCGTCGATATCGCCGCGATGCTCTGCGTGCAGGTACGCTCGTTCGCCGACGCTGCGGAGCGCAACGGCATCGAACTGTTGTTGGAGGTACCGCCGGAGCTGACGTGGAACACTGATGCCGCATTCCTGAAGAAAGTGGTCTTCAACCTCATGTCCAATGCGATGAAATACACGCCTCAGCGGGGATGTATCCGCATTTCGGCGGCGGCAGCTGGGAACGGGCTGGAGCTGAAAGTCCGGAACACGGGGCGGGGAATAGCCCCCGAGCAGTTGATACATGTCTTCGACCGTTACCGTATCCTGGACAGTATGGATCGCAATATGTACACCGACTCTACGTCGCGCAACGGGCTGGGGCTCTTCATCTGCCGCGGGCTGGTGCAGGCGCTCGGCGGGGAAATTTCGGTGGATAGCGAGGTCGGCCGGTATGCCGAATTCACGGTGCGCTTGCCATACCGGGAGGTGACGGACGGGGATGTCGGTGCGGAGGCGGTGCAGAAGCCGGCCAGTATCGCTCCGACCCTGCCGCGCGGGGGGGGTGAAAAACCCCTCGTGCTGGTCGTGGACGACAACAAGGACATCGTATGGCTGATCGAATCGGCGCTTTCCGGGCAGTTCCGCGTCAGCACGTGCCACGATGTGGCCGAGGCGCTCGCACGCCTGGGCGAGATGACGCCCGACCTGATTATCACCGACATCGTCATGGCGGGCGCGAGCGGACTGGAGCTGGTGAATGCCGTGCGCAGCGATAAATTCCTGCGCGGTATCCCGGTCGTCGTCGTTTCGGCGAAGATTACCGAGAGCGAGCAGGTCGAAGGGCTGGTGTCGGGAGCTGAC
Source organism: Alistipes sp. CAG:29 (assembly GCF_000435435.1). Lineage (NCBI taxonomy): Bacteria > Pseudomonadati > Bacteroidota > Bacteroidia > Bacteroidales > Rikenellaceae > Alistipes > Alistipes sp. CAG:29. The sequence continues at coordinate 62,483 of NZ_FR893456.1, forward strand.
GCCTACCTGACCAAACCGTTCTCCGTGCCCGTGCTCTGCGCCACGGTCGAACGGCTGATAGCCAGTCGCCGGATGCTGAAGGATTATTACAATACGCCCGAGAGCGTCTATACGGTCGTCGAAGGACAGAAGATGCATCAAACCGACAAACTTTTCATGGACACCGTCGTGGACACCATACAGGAGCATATCGAGAGCGAGAACCTGCGCATGGAACTGATTGCCGAACGCCTCGGGCTGACGGCCCGCAATTTCTACCGGAAGTTCAAGAAGATTTCGGGACGCACGCCGAGCGAATTCATCAAGGAGTACCGTTTCGAGTATGCGGCCCGCCTGCTGACGACCACCCACCTCACCATTCAGGAGATCATGTACCGCGTGGGGATTTCGAACAAGTCCTATTTCTACCGCGAATTCCAGAAGAAATACGGGCTCAAACCCAAGGAATACCGTACGAAGCAGTAGTTTGCACCGGGAGCGGAAAAGTATCCTGATTCGCATAAAAGAGGTGGTGATTTACCTTGTGCGAATCAGGATACTTTTTTTGTCCGCGATGCATCCCTTTCCCCGGGGCTGTTTGCTAAATTTGTATAAACCTCAAACCGAACCAACTGACTTCCCATGACTTTGAAATAGTCTATTCTCTCAAAACTGCGGGCGGCGTTTCAGGGCCCGAAATTACCGCTCCCGCATGATTTACGAAACTATTGTTCTACGGAAACCATTTTATCAACCTAAACCAAAAATTAATGAAATTACACTTTTACTCTGTTTGTATGGTTCTGCTCTCCCTGTTGCCGGGATTGACCGTGTCGGCGCAGGAGCAGAAGACGACCGCCGCGCGTACGGTGATTGTCGTTGACCAGGCGGGGCCGGTAATCGGTGCGAGTGTCGTGATCAAGGGAACCGTATCGGGCGCCTCGACCGATGTCAATGGCGTTACAACTATCGCTTGTCCGGACGACGCCGTTCTCTCCGTATCGTATGTAGGTTACAGTACGCAGGAGGTAGCCGTCGCTTCGCGCACGACGATCGAAGTCAGACTCGAAGAGGACGCCCAGCGGCTCGATGAGGTCGTGGTCGTAGGTTACAACACCGTACGCCGCGCCCAAACCACGGGAGCTCTTTCGCAAGTGAAGGGCGAGAAGCTCGAATTTCAGTCGTCGCCGACGCTCGAAAACCGATTGCAAGGCCAGACGCCCGGTGTGATGATCTCCAGCGGTTCGGGACAACCGGGCAGCAACGATCTATCGATCCGCATCCGCGGTACAGGATCGATCAACGGTAGCAACACTCCTCTTTATATTATGGACGGCGTGATGGTGCAATCGGCCGATTTCGCGGCGCTCAACTCCAACGACATCGCCGACATCCAGGTGCTGAAAGACGCTTCGGCCACGGCGATTTACGGTTCGCGCGGCGCCAACGGCGTGATTGTCATCACGACCAAAAGCGGACGCAGCGGACGCACGAACATCAACTACCGCAACCAGTTCGGTTTCTCGTTCCTGGTGGATTACATCGATATGATGAACAGCGAGCAGAACCTCCAGTACCAGCTGCAGTGCGTGATGTCGGAACCCAACAGCAACTTCTATCCGATGATGCAGTACCTCAAGCGCGAAATGGACGGCACGGCCTCGGAGGCCGACCTCGCGCGTCTGGCCAAGGCCCGCGCCACCGACACGGACTGGATGGATCTGATGACCCAGACGGGTTTCCTGCAGGAGCATAGCGTTTCGGTTTCGGGCGGCAGCGACAAGACCCGGTTCTTCATCTCGGGCTCTTACCTGACGCAGCAGGGGATTCTCAAGAAGTCGAGCCTCGACCGTTATTCGACGCGTTTCAATATCGACCACAAGGCGACCAAGTGGCTCGACCTGGGACTGAAGGCCACGGTCGGTTACAGCAAGACCAACTTCGCAGACCCCGAAGCCGGTGCCGGACGCCAGAACTGGGGCAACCCGTGGTTTACTACGCTGCTGGCCTATCCCTACGAGTCGCCCGACGACTGGTACAACGTCGACAACCCGACGCTCATCACCAAATATTACGACCGCGAAACGGGCCGCCTGAAAACCGTCGCTTCGGTGTATGCGAAAGCTTCCATCACAGACTGGCTCTCCGTAAAGACCAATTTCGGACTGGATTTCATGTACAACCGCAACGTGTCGACGCTGCACCGCGACCATCCCAATGCGCAGCAGAACCACGGTTACTACGGCCAGACCTCATCGGAGCTATTCCGCTACACGTGGACCAATACCATCAACGTCAACAAGGATTTCGCCAACGGACATTCGCTCAACGCCGTAGCCGGTATGGAGATGTTCCAGGGCAAATGGTACACGTCGAACTTCACGGGCTACGACCTGAATTCCGACATGATGCAGTCGCCGGCCGGTATCGGCGACAAGTCGGGTTCGTCGCTTTTCCCGCCCTCGATCGGCGGCGGCCGCACGATGAGCAACCTCATGTCGTTCTTCGCGCAGGCCAGCTATTCGATCGCCAACAAGTACAACTTTTCGGCCTCGCTTCGCCACGACACCTCGTCGAAATTCTACGAGGACAACGCCAGCGCCACGTTCTGGTCGGTCGGCGCCAGCTGGCTCATCTCGACGGAGTCGTGGTTCGACAACGCGAAGTGGCTCAACCAGCTGAAATTGCGCGCCAGCTACGGTACGACGGGTAACCAGGACGGCGTGAGCGACTTCGGAACGTTCGACGGCTACTACAACTCGTCCTACAACGGCGAATCGGGTTACAGCCACGGCCAGCTCGGCAACAGCGAACTGCGCTGGGAAACCTCGGCCCAGACCAATGTCGGACTAGACGTGTCGGTGCTGGATTCGCGCGTGAACGTCACCTTCGACTTCTACAATATCAAGACCAAAGACCTCTACATGTCGAAGAACATCTCGATGACCAGCGGTTTCAGCTCGATTTTGGCCAATGCGGGCTCCATCGTCAACCGCGGTGTCGAGCTCGGCGTCAACACCACGCCCGTCAAGACGCAGAACTTCCAGTGGGATCTCGGGTTCAACTACACCTACAACAAGAGCGAGATTACCGATCTGGGTACCTGGTCGAACAAGGAGGGGCGCTACAAAAACGGCAACACGCTCTATGAACTGGGCCGCCCGCTCGGTACGTGGATCATGCCTTACTACGCAGGCGTCAGCCCCGCTAACGGCATGCCCGTCTTCTACGACAACTACGGACAGCTCACGACCGACATCAACCAGGCGTATATGGCCGACCATCTGGGAACGTATGAAGTGCCTGTCTTCGGCGGCATCACGACCCGGCTGCGCTACAAGGGCGTGCAGCTCGACGCACAGTTCACCTATGCCTACCACTATACGGTGATGAACTGCCAGCGCTGGTATATGGACAACCACAAGTTCAACGGCAACAAGCCCGTGCGCATGCTCCGCATGTGGATGAAAGAGGGCGATGTGACCGACGTGCCGGCTTTCCGCGACGGCATTCAGCCCTCGCCGATGGCCTCGCAGTTCCTCGAGGATGCCTCCTACCTGCGCCTGAAGACCCTGCGCCTGTCGTGGACGCTGCCCGACCGCTGGATGCGGAAGACCCGCTTCATCCGCAACCTGACGCTCTATGCACAGGGCGAGAACCTCGTGACATGGACGGGATATACGGGTGCCGACCCCGAGGTCAACGGGGCACAGGACGTCATGTCCTATCCGAAGCCCCGTACCATCACGTTCGGTGTGGATATGAATTTCTAATCCTAAAATGAACCAGACAATGAAAAAAATACAATCGATATGCATCGTGGCGCTGCTGGCGGCTTTTGCGCTCACGTCATGTAACTATACCGACCTCGATCCCACGGACATGGTCGGCCCCGACAAGGCGTTCGGCAACGTGCAGAACGTCCATAAGGCCGTGGTCGGCATCTACGGCAAGGCCAGCCTGCGCTCGAAACTTGCCGTTACGGAATATATCGCCGACGACTGCGTGCAGGGCGGCGATTCGGGTGGCGCAGGAACCGACCTTGCCGGCTGGGTCTACACCGCCACGTCGGGCGACGTCAGCGGCTTGTGGGCGCATTACTACGGTATCATCAATCAGGCCAACCGCGTGCTTAACTACGGCCCGAAAGTGAAGCCGCTCAACGCCGAAGAGGAAACCTCACTGCAGGTGTCGCTCGGCACGGCTTACTTCTTCCGCGCCTATGCGCATTTCGAGCTGCTCTGCTTCTTCTCCGATTTTTCGAACGACGACGCGCTGGGCATCCCGTACGTCAGCCATTACCACGTGGTGGGCAATCCCCCGCGCGACAAAGTCGGCGCATGCTACGAGCAGATTATGACCGACCTCACCCGCGCGTACGACATGCTGACGGTAGCGGCTCCCGACCTGGCGGCCGACAACAAGGCAACCAACTCGACGGCATACATTTCGCAGGCCGCGGTCGATGCGCTCCGTGCGCGGGTTTCGCTCTACCACAAAAAGTACACCCACGCCTACATCTATGCCAGCAACGCCCTGCGTGCCGTAGGCATCGCCAAGCTTGGCGAGGTGCAGAACCTCTGGCTGGACAAGTCGAACGCCGGTACGATTTTCAAGCTGTCGCGTCCCGCAGGCTCGTCGACGATCGGGACGCTCTTCGTGGGCCGCGACTATTCGAGCGTTTTCCGCCCGAGCAACGAACTGCGCGCCCAGTTTTCCGAAAAAGACGTCCGCGGGCCGGTTTTCTTCGAATACGGCCGTGACCGCGCTGGGGCGCCCGTGTGGATGGTCACCAAGTGGTTCGGCGACGCGTCGGATATCGGCCGTCTCGATGAGAAAATGTTCCGTGCCGAGGAGATGCAGCTCATTGCCATCGAGGCGCTGATGATGCGTGAGAACCCCGACCTGGCTGAGGCCAACCGCCTGCTCAACGAACTGCGCGCCGAACGTATCGAGGGCTACACGGCGCAGACCTATCCGGGGCTGCTGGCCGAGATTATCAAGGAGCGCCGCTGCGAGCTGGTATGGGAGGGGCACCGCCTGTTCGACGCGCGCCGCCTGAAAGTGACCATGACGCGCGAGGGCAAGACGATTTCCGCCGACGACTACCGCCTGACGCTGCCGATTCCGCAGGCCGAAATCGACGCCAACTCGGGCATCTCGGAGAGCGACCAGAATTACGGATATTAACGGACTTTAAAACCTGAAAATGATGAAAAAGATAACATATATGCTTTTAGCGGGGGCGCTCCTCTGCTCCTGTGCCGATGAAAAGCCGCATTTCCTGCCGGCCCCGGGCGGCACCGTGGAGATCGGCGGCATCGGCGCCACGCCATCGTCCGACGCGGCGGCGCTCCTTGACGACGACCTTACGACCTACTTCGAGGCCGAAGTCGGCTCGGAGAACAGCGTCGAGGCGGTCGTGGATTGCAGCGCCGGGCGGATCGTGGCCTACACGCTCGTATCGTCGGGCGTGGTGGAGCAGGGCGACAACGGCGTCGAAGCGCTGTACGACCCCGTGTCATGGAAGGTCTACGGGTCGGACGACGGCGCGTCGTGGAACGAGGTGGACAGCCGTTCGGAGGTCGCGTTCATCGCCCGTTTCCAGAAACATATCTATTACCTGGCGGCGCCGGCCGACTATGCCAAATACAAATTCGTGTTCAAGGCCAACGGCGGCGACAAGCTGACTCTTTCGGACATCCTTTTCCACACGGAAGACCCGTATGCCGCATGGAAGAACTTTGAGTCGCCCGAAATCCTGTTCATCGACCTGGCCGAGGACAAGGGCTCCAAACTCTACGACGTGCTGGTTCAGGACAAGATCGCCTACCTGAAGTGGCATGCGCTGGAGATTTGCACCTACCTCTACTTCAACGACCGGGACGAGCGTTTCCCGGTGAACACCATCGAGTATTTCCTCGAACCGATGCCCGGCGAGGTGTCGTACAAAGGAGGCTCGTCGCCCAAAATCAACATCCATTACTCGACCGACTGGATTCAGAAATCGGCCAACGAGTCGCTGCTCAAGTTGAGCCTCGAAACGCGCGGCGTGCTTTTCCACGAGATGGTACACGCTTTCCAGCTCGAACCGCAGGGCATTCCGGCTTACAGTCAGGGCAACATGTCGTGGGCGGCAATCGAAGGTCTGGCCGACGCGGTGCGCACGGTGGCGGGCTACCACGACTATGCCACCCGCAATACCAACGGCAGCCTGATGTCGGGCTACCAGACGACGGGCTTCTTCTGCTACTGGCTGACACAGACGCAGGACAAGGACGCCATCCGCAATATCAACGCGTCGATGCGCACGATCAATCCGTGGAGCTGGGACGCGGCGCTCAAATACGCACTCGGCGAGGATGCCAATGAGCAGACGCTTTGGGCGCTCTACAAGGCCGATAAAACCAATTACCAAAAACGCTAAATCTGAATGACATCCATGAAAAAGATAACGATATTTCTGGCGGCCTTGCTGCTCGTCTTCGCTGCGGGATGCCGTGAGGATGCTTCCCTCGACGGACTCGAGTCCCAGACCAAGGAGGAGGGCACCTCGGCCGGCGAGAATGCCGA
>NZ_FR893456.1:69051-74752 GCF_000435435.1 Alistipes sp. CAG:29
ACCACGCGAACTCGTTAGCCGTGAAAGAGGCGCTGACCTACGAAAGCGCGCTGGAATACAATTGGGTGGCAGAATATGCCCCCGCTGCTGGAAAAAGCTATACGATTCTGTTCAACTTCCTGTCCGACAGTTCGGTGGCGACCGATTCGCCCGTTTCGGAAAACGAGAAAAACCTGGCGCTTTTCAGCGTTTCGGCGCTCAAGGAGGGCGGCGTGATTATCAAGTTCGACGGGCCCACGATGCTCAACGACGAAATCGTCGATTCGGAGTTCCGCGAAAGGCAGCTCATCGTCGAGTCGACGACCGAGACGACCATCAACTGCGTAGGCGCCTCGTCGGGCAAGCCAGTCGTGTTGACCAAAGCCACGTCGGAAGACGTACTCAAGCTGGGCGAGAAGTTGGTATGGCTGGCCCTGTCGAAGAAAAACGCCATGCAGGGTGTCCTGCGCGACGGCGAGAACAAGTTCCTGGCCCGCTATGCCGTCGACAAGAAGTCGCGCAGCATGGAGTTCACCTGGATCGACGCTGCGAACAAGGACGCCAAACACGAGTCGGCAGGCTTCGAGCTGGAGGTGACCGACGCGCAGTACGGCATCCAGTGGCCGGCCGTCACGATTAACGGTGTGGGGTACAGTTCGCTCACCTACACGATTGCCGGCGAAAGCCTCGCCTTCAACGTGGCGGACGCGAAAATCACCGCCGTAACCGAGGCGCATCCCGGTTTCGTGGACAAGGCGTCCAAGCAGTATAACCTCGGTGGCAAGCTCGAGTGCGGCACGGCCCACCCGACGCTCTGGTCGGCGCTGGTTTCGGACAAGTTCCGCAGCATCCTCTTCTATCCCTATGCGGACGACATTCCGCTGCGCGTGGAAGTTTATGTGGGCGACGGCACGACGGGCAACTATCTCTTCGTGAACGACTATACGACCGATCCCAAGACCGCACGCTTCGACAGCGACGCCGACTGGATTCGCTTCTACGCCAGCGTGCAGGGCGACTTCCTGAAGATTGCGACCGGTTCCGAGATTGCATCGTACCCTATCAGCCAGGCGGCCGCCGACCTGAAACCGTTCACCGATTTCTATTTCCATGCCGACGGCCTGTACGTAATCGAGGAGAGCGATTCGCGCGGTAAAGGCTTTTACCTGATTTCCAAGACGGGCAACCTCTGGGTGAAGGTGCGCGACGGCCTCTACTCCGAAGGCGGGGGCGAGGAGCCGGGCGGCGAGAACTTCCTGCCGCAGCTCGTGGCGCAGGGCATGAAACCCTACGGTACGTTCTTCGACAACGACAACAAGAATTTCAAACTGCATTACTCCCTCGATGCAGAGGCAGGTACGGCCGACCTGATTTGGATAGAGGATTCCGAGGCGGTCTACACCGACGGCAATTACCGTGAGATGGCGCGCAACAAGGCGCAGTACAAGACCGTGGCCGTCGATGCGACCGAGGCGGGCGTCATCACCTTCCGGGAGCCGCTCACCGTGGGCAGCGTCACCTACAAGGGCCTTACGTGGACGGGCCCCTACACGCCGAACGTGGACGGGCTTTCCTGCACGATCCGCACGCCGCTGCAGAGCGAGGCTCATCCGCTGGAGTATTTCTTCACCTATCCGGTCAACAAGTACGAGGGCGGCACGCCGGTATTCATTCCTTATTCGCGGCTCTGCCTGCCGACGGTTGAGGACGATATTCCGGGCATGACGGGCACAGAACGCTATATCTTCTATCCATACACGCAGCCGGGAGGCGGCACGCCCGCCGGGCCTTGCGCCATCGAGGTTTTCGCGGTGGGCAAGGGACAGCGCATCGACATCAAGTCGTTCCGCAACGGGTTCGAAAATCATCCCGTATCCATCGCCGTCAGCGCCTACAAAGTCGAAGACGACCGTATGATTTTCACCAAAGGCGACGTGACGGGCGCATTCGTGGATGCCGACGGCAACGAGATGAGCAGCGAGGAGTCGCAGAAACTCGTCAAACCGCTCGAGCGGCTGCTCTTCGGCGAGCGGGGATTCCACGTCTACAAGGCAGAAAGCGTTTCCTACGACGGCAACAAACACTATTTCTATCTGGTGAGCCCCGATCCTTCCTATCCTTACTGGATTAAAATACGCGAGGCTTAATAGCCTGCTGCGGACGGAGGTGTTCCGGCTTTGACCGGGGCATCTCCCGTCCTGCGGCACAACAAACCGAAATGACAGTTATGAAGAATTACCTGATTGCCCTGATTGCGGCCTGCCCGGTCGTTGCGGCCGCCGCGCAGACACGCCCGGCGACGGACTACATCGACCCGATGATAGGCACCCGCAGCATGGGGCACGTTTTCCCCGGGGCCTGCGTGCCGCACGGCATTGTGCAGTTGAGCCCCGACACGGAGATGGTGCCGCACAACATCGACGGCAAGTACCAGCCCGAGGCCTACCGCTACTGCGCCGGATACCAGTACGACGACCCGACGATCGTCGGCTTCTCGCACACACATTTGAGCGGCACGGGGCACTCCGACCTGGGCGACATCCTGCTGATGCCGACCGTGGGGGAGATACGCACCGAGCGCGGCACGGCCGAACACCCCGAAACGGGCTACCGCTCGCGCTTCTCGCACGAGCGCGAACGCGCAGCGGCGGGTTATTACGAGGTGATGCTCGACGACTACGGCATCCGGGCCCAGTTGACCGCCACCGAGCGGGTGGGCTTGCACAAATACACCTATCCTGCGGGCGAAGACCAGCACCTGATTCTCGACCTCGACCACGGCATCTACAACTACGAGGGCAAGACCCGCTGGGCGCAGGTGCGTGTCGAGAACGACACGTTGGTGACGGGCTACCGCATCACCAGCGGATGGGCGCGCACCAACTACACCTATTTTGCCATGAGCTTCTCCAAGCCCGTGCGCGAATACGGCGCGCGCGACCGCCGGCCGCTCGATTACGGCGGAGGCTGGCGGAAGTTCGACACGGAGCGTAACTTTCCCGAAATCGGCGGGTGCGGCATCGTGATGCACTTCGATTTCGGCGACGATTCCGCACCGCTCGAGGTCAAGGTGGCGCTGTCGGCCGTGGGAACGCGCGGGGCGCTGGCCAACCTGTGTGCCGAGGCTGGCGGGCGCACGTTCGACCAGGCGGCGGCCGACGCCGCACGCAAGTGGGAGGAGCAGATGTCGGTAATTGAAGCCCAAGGCAGCGACGAGGCGCTGCGTATGCTCTATACGTCGCTATACCACACGATGATAAACCCGTCGGTCTATATGGATACGGACGGTAAATACCGCGGTGTCGACCACGAGATACACCAGACCCGGGATTTCACCAATTATACCGTTTTCTCGGTCTGGGACACCTACCGGGCATTGCACCCGCTGTTCAACCTCATCTGCCGCGACCGCAGCCGCGACATCGTGAACTCGATGCTCGCACACTACCGCCAGAGCGTGCACCGCATCCTGCCCGTATGGTCGCACATGGGCAACGAGAATTGGTGCATGATAGGTTACCATTCGGTGTCGGTGGTGGGCGACGCCCTCGACAAAGAAATCGACGTCGACCGGAAGTTGGCGCTTGAGGCGATGATCGGCAGCGCCAACTGCGACTATTATGACGGAACGGGCATTTACAAGCAACTGGGTTACGTCCCTTACGACGTGAAGTCCACCGGTTCGTCGATGACGCTGGAATATGCCTACGACGACTGGGTGATCTACCGGACGGCCCGGCGCATGGGACTCTCCGATGAGGCCGAAACCTACCGCCGCCGGGCGTTGAATTACCGCAACGTCTTCGATCCGGAGACGGGGTTTGCCCGGGCGCGAATGAGCGACGGAAGCTGGAAACCCGACTTCAACCGCTACGATACGCACGGACAGGGGTTTATCGAGGGCAACTCGTGGAACTACTCGATGTACGTGCCGCACGACCCGGCGGGGCTGATTGCCCTGATGGGCGGCGATGGTCAGTTCACGGCGCGTCTGGACAGCCTCTTTACCGAGTACCTGCCCGACAGGTATTTCGCGCAGACCGAGGACGTGACGCGCGAGGGGCTGCTGGGCATGTATGTCCACGGCAACGAGCCGAGCCACCATGTACCCTACCTCTACATGTGGACTTCGCAGCCGTGGAAAACGCAGTACTGGGTGCGTGAGATCATGGATCGCATGTACCGTCCGACGGTCGACGGCCTGTGCGGCAACGACGACTGCGGCCAGATGTCGGCGTGGTACATTTTCACGGCGATGGGATTCTATCCCGTCTGCCCGGGCACCGACCAGTATGTGCTGGGCGCACCCTACCTGCCTTATATGAAAGTGAGGGTCGGGGAGGGGCGTTACCTGGAAATTAAGGCACCGGGCGTCAGCTCGAAGAACCGATATGTGCATGGGGTGAAACTCAACGGGAAACCCTACACCCGGGCGTATATCACCTATGCCGACCTGAAAGGGGGCGCCGTGCTGGAATTCGACATGCGTTCCACGCCCGACAAGCGCCGCTGCTTTTCGGCCGAAGAACGGCCCTACTCCCTGAGTTGCGAACAGTAAAACGACTGCAAACATGAAATTTACGCTGATAAAGCTTGTTGCCGCATGCGCTGCGTTGCTATGGGCGTTCGCGGTTGCGGCCGACGATGCCCCGCGCATCGGCTATGTCCGTCCGCTGGTCGGTACCGACGGCTTCGGCAACGTCTATCCCGGGGCGCAGGTGCCGTTCGGCGGCATCCAGATCAGCCCCGATACGGACGACGATTATTACGATGCCGCCTCGGGCTACAAATACGCGCACAAGACGCTGATGGGATTCTCGCTCAACCATTTGAGCGGTACGGGTATTCCCGATCTGGGCGACTTCCTCTTCATGCCGGGCGTGGGGGAAATCAAGCTCGAACCCGGTACGCACGACGACCCCGACGCCGGTTACCGATCGCGGTACAGCCATGACGAGGAGTGGTGCTCGCCCGCCTATTACGGCGTGAACCTCACGGACTACGGCGTGAAAGCCGAGATGACGGCGGCGCAGCGCAGCGGCATCCTGCGCTTCACCTATCCCGAGGCCGACGACGCCTTCATACTTGTCGACATGCGGCATACGCTGTGGTGGAAATGCCGGTGGGCCAACCTGCGCAAGGAGGATGACCACACCATCACGGGCTATAAACTCGTGCAGGGCTGGGGCGCCGAGCGCCATGTTTATTTCGTGGCCGAGTTTTCCGAGCCGCTCGACGACTTCGGCATCATGGAGGGCGGCCAACGGGTGTGCTACGACACGAAACGTTTCCGCAGCGATTGCGAGGCGTGGGGCGAAGACCTGAAATTCTGGGTGCGTTTCGCCACGCGGCAGGAGCAGCAGGTGACCGTCCGCGTCGCCATTTCGTCGGTCGACCCGGCGGGCGCCCGGGGCAACCTGCACGAGATCGACGGCCTTACGTTCGACGAAGTGCGCAGCCGCGGCGAGCAACTGTGGGAGCGGGAGCTTTCGCGGTTCACGGTCGAGGGCCCGCAGCGGGTAAAGGAGACGTTTTACACCTCGGCGTACCGCTGTTTCCTCTCTCCGTTCCTTTTCCAGGATGCGGACGGCCGCTTCCGCGAGCACGACAAGAGTATCGGGCGCGCCGAGGGATTTACCAACTATACGACCTTTTCGTTCTGGGACACCTACCGCGCCTTCCATCCGCTGATGAACCTCGTGCGGGCGGACATGAGTGCCGA
>NZ_FR893456.1:74815-85265 GCF_000435435.1 Alistipes sp. CAG:29
CGTCGAGCGGATGCTGCCCGTCTGGTCGTTCTACGGCAACGAAACCTGGTGCATGATCGGGTACCATGCCGTATCGGTACTGGCCGACATGATTGTCAAGCAGGTTCCCGGCTTCGACTACGAGCGGGCTTTCGAAGCGATGAAACGCACGGCGACCAATCCCAATTACGACTGCCTGCCCGAATATACGAAACTGGGCTGGGTGCCGTTCGACAAGGAGCGCGAATCGGTTTCCAAGACCCTCGAATACGCCTACGACGACTATTGCATCGCGCAGGCAGCCCGCGCGCTCGGCAAGGAGGACTACGACTATTTCCTGCGCCGCTCGCTCTCGTACCGCAACCTGATTGACCCCGAAACGAAGTTCATGCGGGGCCGAGACAGCCAGGGCCGCTGGCGCACGCCCTTTACGCCCGTCGCCTATCAGGGGCCGGGCTCGGTGCACGGCTGGGGCGATATTACGGAGGGATTCACGCTGCAATATACGTGGTACGTGCCGCACGACGTCGCGGGACATATCGACCGCGTGGGCCGCAGGCTGTACGAAACGCGCCTCGACTCGCTCTTCGTGACCGAACTGCCAGACGATATTCCGGGTGCGCATGACATACAGGGGCGTATCGGCGCCTACTGGCACGGCAACGAGCCCTGCCACAACATCGTCTATCTGTACAACTACCTCGGGCAGCCGTGGAAATGCCAGCAGTGGGTGCGCCGCATATCGGACGCCTTCTACGGCAACGAGCCAGGCTCGTTGAGCGGCAACGACGACTGCGGCCAGATGTCGGCGTGGTACCTGTTCAATACGATGGGCTTCTACCCGACGGCGCCGTCGAGCAATGTCTACAACATCGGCTCGCCGACGGTCGAAGGCGTCGAACTGCGCCTCTCCAACGGGAAGTCCATTCGCGTGACGACCGAGAACTGGAGCCCGGAGAACGTCTACATTCGCCGCATGTACGTCGATGGCCGCGTGTGGGACAAGTCGTACATCACGTACGACGACATCCGTGACGGCGTACACCTGCATTATGTGATGGGTTCGCGGCCCGACAAGCGGCGCGCCGTGTCGGCTGCAGCCGTCCCGCCGTCGCTTCCCGTCGCCACAGGGCCGGACAGATAATATGAACAACCGAAAAACAGGTATCTTTACACTATGAAACACTTTATTTTTGCGCTTACGGCGCTTACGATGCTCTCCTGCTCGCAGGAGGCGCCCCGCAATGTTGCGGAACTTTGCGACGACGACCCCTCGACATCTTATGCGATGCCGGCATCCCGCCCCTGCCGGGTTGTATTCGACGGCTTCGACACTCCGATGCGGAGTTACCGCGTATACTCTTCGGGCGAAGTGCCCGCCGCAGATCCGGCCGGATGGGTGTTGAGCGGCACGCACGACGGCCGCAAATGGGTCGAACTCGACCGCCGGGAGGGATGCGTATTCTGCTCGCGTTTCCAGGAGATTACCGGGCGAATTGCCGAACCCTCGAACTATACGGCCTACAAAATCGAATTCCTGCCGCGCGAAGAGGCCGATACGGTCGCCGTGGGCGACGTGCGTTTCTACGAGCGCGACAGGGAGGAGGCGTGGAGCGGTTTCGTCTATCCCGCGGTGGATTTCGAGGTGCTTGACCCACAGACCGAGGGTGCAGCGATTTACGCCACGCTGGTGCAGGATCCCGGGGCGTATGTCCGCTACCACACCCGCAAGGTTGCCGAAATACTTTTCTACTCAGCTGCCGATACGATGAACACGGTGGGGAAAATTGACTATACGCTGAAGGATTATGCCGGGGTTTCGGCCAAATCGGGCAACCCTGCGGAAACGGCGATCGTGTACAGTACGCAGCACATCGAGAAGTCGGCGCGCGAGTCGCTTTACAAACTCGACTATGAAACGCGCGGCGTGCTTTTCCACGAGCTGGTGCACGCCTACCAGTTCGAGCCGAAAGGGATTGGAAGCTATTCAACCAACAGGGAGTTTTGGGCCTGCATCGAGGGCCTTGCCGACGCCGTGCGCGCCGAGGCCGGGCTGTTCGACACTGCGGCGCTCCGCAAACCGGGCGGGCATTGGCTCGACGGCTATAAGACGACCGGATTTTTCCTGCAGTGGCTGACGACCATGAATCCCGACGCCCTGCGTGAATTCCACGTTACGGTTCGCGATATGGATGTCTGGAGTTTCGACAAGGCCATGCGTGCGATGTTCGGCCCCGAAAAAGGCATCGAGCAGATGTGGGCAGAATACCAACAGTTTTTGCAGAGCCAGGCGCCGCAGGCCTGACACCCGCATGGCAAGATATTCGAAAACGAGGCTCCATGGAGCCTCGTTTTATATAGTGTGATGCCTGATCCTGAGTATTGTGTCTGTTCGAAGCGGATGTTTCTTGTAATTTATTGAGTTTAATATGGACAGTTTCGCGGACATCCTCTTCGGATATGGTACGGAGTACAGTATGAAAATATAATAAAGCACAAAATGAAGATCCTGAGAGAATACATCGCAATTGCCCCTCTATTTCGGAGGCGATGCGCCTGATCTTATATTCGCAACCATTCCGCAGCTTGTTTTGCAAGGTTCAGGATCTCGATACTCAACACTTTCAACTCGCGTGTCCGCTGGCCCAGTGCGGCGATCTGATGTGGTATTGCAATGTTGGTGAAGTGCATATTGATGACCTTTACAATCTGGTTATAGTTGTTGCCGATGCGCTGAAACTGGAAATAAAAGTCGTTAAGTCGGGCGACGAACTGCGTCTTCGACGGGTCGCGTCTGATAACGACGGACTCCTCGCTGAAGATTCTTTTAACAATAAAACGACTCCGGTTATGCTCCAATCCGGCTTTGCTGAGCAGCTCGCAAAAGCGGATGTTCTACTCTTCATTAAGCCGGAAAGAGTATTTATAACTCGGCGTTCGGGGCTTCTTATCGGTCTTGTCTGTCGGTTTTCGGTTCATATCCATATATGGCTTAAAAAAGGGTCGCGACTCGGGAGCGACCCGGGCCTCGCAGAGCGAGAACCTTTGTCGGACAAACCCAAATTTGTCGGACAAAGGTACAACTCGCTGTTTTCTGGCGAAAACAAAAATCCGCGGCGGAGGATTTCTATCGAAGGTTTCGGAAGTTCTCCAACTTTTCATTGAGACGCTGGGCTTCGAGGCTTTCTTTTGCCGGCAGTTTTATTTGCTTTGGCATTCCAGAGAGTAGAACGAACGGAGAGTTTGCAGCTGAACTGCGCCATCGTACCGTTGATCGTAATACGGCCCCTGACGGGAACCTGCCCGATTTTACAATTTTATTACTCGGAGCACATGCAGAAAATAAAATTAAATACCTGGAAACAAGATATTTACTCTTTTTCGCACTTCCGGTTACCTACAACAGCCCGGCCGTTTTACGGCCGGGCTGTTGCGATTTTAAGCTTCACCCATCTTGGGGCCCGCTTCGGGAACCGGCGGAGGAGTGGGTATTTCGATCTTGCCCACATTGCTTTCATAACGCACGATATTCTCCTGCAGCGAACGCAACAGCCGTTTGGCGTGTTCGGGCGTGAGGATAATGCGGCTCTTGACACGGGCTTTCTGCACGCCGGGAAGCACCGCGGCAAAATCGATAATGAATTCCGAGGTGGAGTGGGATATGATCGCCAGATTCGAATAGTGGCCCTGGGCCACCGTATCGTCGAGTTCGAGGTCGATCCCGAATTGTTTCATTTCTGCCATAGGCCCGCTTGTTGTTTCTGCAAATTTACCGACTTTCGACTGCCAATATACAACTCTGCGGCCAAAGTTTTCGATATTTTATCAACATATCGGCCATTTCCGACAATCGGCCGCGCCCTTTTTTCACGCGGCCTTGACGGATGTCCGAGGTTTTTCGTATCTTTGTTGCCTGAAACTCCGCAACCGAAGAAAATGGGATTGGAAATCTTGGACGTTATGTTCCGCGGCATCTGCGTAGGCGTGGCGGCATCGATCACGGTAGGCCCCGTGGCCGTGCTGTGCATCCAGCGCACCCTGTCGAAAAGCCGTCGTTCGGGAATCGTCTCCGGCCTGGGCGTAGCCTGTGCCGACACCTTCATGGCCATGGCGGCGTTGTTTTTTTACTCGATGCTCCAGACCCAGATCGAGCAGTACAACACCCTGCTGCGCGTGATAGGCGGCATCTTCGTGGTAATCGTCGGCGTCTACATCTTCGCCCAGAACCCCGTACCGCAGATACGCCGCAACCGGGCGGGCAAGACGTCGCTGTGGCAGGACTTCGCCTCGATCTTCGGGCTGACGATCGCCAATTTCATCATGGTGATCCCCTACATCCTCGCCTTCTTCGCGGTATTCAAGATTTCGGGCGGCGACATCACGCACGAAGGCGTGGGAGGCTTCTTCCGCGCCATGTTCATCATCGCCGGATTCTTCGGCGGCGCCGCGGCCTGGTGGACGATGCTGGCCTTCGTCATCAACCTTTTCCGCCGTCGCTTCCGCCCGCGCCACATGCTGACGATCAACCATGTCGCCGGCCTTATCATCGGGATACTGGGTATTTACACGATACTTTCAACATTCTTTGATATATTCCCCAATGTCGGATAACAAACACAAGATCATAATCGCCATCGACGGCTTTTCGTCGTGCGGCAAGAGTACGTTCGCCAAAGCCATCGCCCGCGAGCTGGGTTACATCTTCATCGACACCGGTGCCATGTACCGCGCCGTCACGCTCTATGCGCTCGAACACGGTGCGATCCGGTCGGGCATCGTCGACGAGGACGCAGTCGTCAGGCTGCTCGACCAGATCGCCATCACGTTCCGTTTCAACCCCGAACGCGGTGCCAGTGACATCTACGTCAACGGCGACCTGGTCGAAGGCAAGATCCGCACGATCGAGGTGAGCAACTGCGTGAGCCGCGTGAGCGCCATCGCCCCCGTACGCAGGAAACTGGTGGCCATGCAGCAGGAGATGGGGCGCCGCCGCGGCGTGGTGATGGACGGCCGTGACATCGGCACGGTGGTCTTTCCCGATGCCGAACTGAAGATTTTCATGACAGCCGACCCGCGGGTTCGCGCCTGCCGCCGCTATGACGAGCTGCGCGCCAAGGGCGACCAGGTGTCGCTCGAGGAGATCGAACGCAACGTGCGCGAACGCGACAAGGCCGATATGGGGCGTGCGATATCGCCGCTCAGGCAGGCCGAAGACGCCATCGTACTCGACAACAGCTGCATGACGGTCGGGGAGCAGATGGCGTGGTTTATGAAGGAATTCGAACAAGTTACCAGATAGGAGCACGGATCGCCGTGCACAGGGCACAGTGAAAGGGTTGCGAATAGAGATCGACGACAAATCGGGCTTCTGCTTCGGCGTAGTCCGGGCTATTTCGGAGGCCGAGAAAGCCCTCGCCGAGGGGAGTACGGTCTATTCGCTGGGCGACATCGTCCACAACCGCATCGAAGTGCAGCGCCTCGAACGGCTGGGGCTGCGCACCGTAACCCATGCCGACATGCCCGCACTGGGCGGCCGGCGGCTGTTCATCCGCGCCCACGGGGAACCGCCCACGACTTTCGCGCGCGCGAAAGAGCTCGGCATCGGGGTGATCGACGCCACCTGCCCGGTGGTCGCCCGTTTGCAGAACCGCGTGGTGAAGGCGCACGAACAGATGCACCCCGTCGGAGGGCAGGTCGTGATCCTCGGCAAACGAGGCCACGCGGAAGTCGTGGGGCTCACGGGACAGGTGCAGGCACCGACCATCGTCATCGAAGGCGAGGAAGACCTCGGCCTGATCGACTTTACGCGGCCGGTCTATTTCCTGTCGCAGACGACCCAGAGCATCGCCCTGTTCGAGGCCTTGGGTGCCGAGATGCGCCGCCGGGCGGCACACCCGGACGGGGTGCGGATCGACGACACGATCTGCCGGCAGGTATCGAACCGCGAACAACACCTGGCGGAATTCGCACGCCGCTTCGACGTGGTGGTGTTCGTCTGCGGGCGCAAGTCGTCGAACGGCAAGGTGCTCTCGGAGGTATGCCGCAGGGCGAACGCCCGGACACATACGGTCGAGGAGGCCGCCGAGATCGACCCGGCATGGTTCCCGGGTGCCGAGTCGGTCGGAATATGCGGCGCCACGTCGACCCCCAAATGGCTGATGCAGGAGGTTGCCGACCGCATCGGGCAAATTGGGAGAAGATGATACACAGAAAAACGACCGCATGCAACAAGCCCCTCCCAAGAAAGGGGTTTGGGATGGGGTCAAAATTGCAAACGGCGCCGGCGGCGGCTACGACCGACAAAGGCATTGTAACGATACAAATCCAACAAAAATCACTGTTATGAAATACTTCATCCGTTCGTTAAAATATTTCGTCGCCCTGTGCGTTATCTGTGTAGCCATCCTGGCTCTGATGCTCGCAACGGGGACTTCGGCACTCACGCTCGACCAGACGGTCTACGTAATGTTCCACACCAGCCGTTACGCGACGCTGTTCGCGGCGATCGTGGTGCTTGCGGCGCTCTACCCCAGATTCGGGTTCGTGGTGCGCAAGGTCGAAGGCGACGTGGAGGAGAACCGCGAACAGATCGTCAACGCCTTCAAGTCGGCAGGCTTTTCGCTGCGCGGAGAGGAAGACGGGGTGATGACATTCCGCGCCGACGGCCCGCTGCGCAAGCTGATGCTGCTGGGAGAGGACGAAATAAAGGTTTCACAATACGGACAGTGGATTCAGATCGACGGCATACGCCGCGGCGTCGCCCGGGTCGAATACCGGCTGGATTCGTACATACAAATGAGTAAACATGATTAGGAAAGGATACAGATACCTGCTCACGGCCGTCATTGCGGCCTCGGCGGCAGCCCTTTTGACCTTTGCGGCCCGCAACGACTTCGGGCTGGGGCGCAACATGGAGATCACGGTCAATATGATGCGCGAACTTTCGCTCGGCTATGTCGACCCGGTAGACCCGGACAAGCTGATGGAAGGTGCCGCAGAAGGTATGGTCAGCGACCTCGACCCCTACACGGAGTTCATCCCCGAAGACCAGATGTCCAACTTCGAGCTGCTCACCACCGGCAAATACGGCGGCGTAGGCTCCCTCATCCGCAAAAAAGGCGACTGGGTAACGATCGCCCAGCCCTATAAGGGATCGCCCGCCGACCGCGCCGGGCTGAAGATCGGCGACAAGATCCTCGCCATCGACGGCAAAGATGCCAAGGGCTTCACCACCGAGCAGGTCAGCTCGCGCCTCAAGGGAGACCCGGGCAGCAAGGTCAGGGTGACCGTCGAACACCTGACGGGCGGCACCGAGACCGTCACCCTGCAACGCGAACGGATCGCCATTCCGGGCGTACCCTACGCGGGATGGGTGGACGAAGGCATCGGGTACATCCGCCACAGCGATTTCACCGAAGGTTGCTACGAGGATATGCGGGCAGCCATCGAACGACTGCGTTCGGAGGGCGAGCTGAAGGGGCTGATCCTCGATTACCGCAGCAACGGCGGCGGCATCATGCAGGAAGCCGTGAAGATACTGGGCATGTTCGTCCCGAAAGGCACCGAAGTGGTGAGTACCAAAGGCCGCACGGAAGATTCGCGCCGGGTATACCGCACCGAATCGGAACCGATACTCCCGGACTTGCCGCTGGCGGTACTCGTCAACGGCAACTCGGCATCGGCATCGGAGATCGTGACGGGAGCGTTGCAGGATCTCGACCGCGCGGTCATCATCGGCCAGCGCAGCTACGGCAAAGGGCTCGTACAGACCCCGCGCCCGCTGGGATACAACGCCATGCTGAAGCTCACCACCGCAAAATACTACATCCCTTCGGGACGCTGCATACAGGCCATCGACTATTCCCACTCGCAGGAGGGCACCGTCCGTTCGGTACCCGACTCGCTCATCTCGGAATACACGACCCGCGCCGGACGCAAGGTCTACGACGGGGGCGGCATCATGCCCGACATCCGCACCGCACCGGAGTACATCAGCCGCTTCGCCATGACGCTCTATGCGCTGGGGTTCATCGAGGATTTCGGGGACGAATACGTGCGCCGGCACCCGGGACAACAGATCGACATCCGCACGTTCTCGATCACGGACGGTGATTACGCCGAGTTCGCCGAGTTCATGAAGGACAAGGAGGTTCCCTATGAGTCGGATACGCGGCGGGCACTCAAGAAACTGCGCGAGGCTGCCAAAACGGATCGCTTCGAAGAGGTGGAACAGCAGATCGCAGCCATCGACTCGACGCTCCGGGACGACACGGCGACCAATCTTGAAACCTACCGCAAGGAGATCGTCGAGTCGATCAACAACGACATCGTACTGCGCCACGGCTATTCGGAAGGCGTCATCGAGCATTCGCTTCCCGACGACGGGGACGTGCTGAAAGCCATCGAAATACTCGGCAACAGGCAGGAGTACGCGCGGATCGTCACCGAGCAGGACACCCCGCGTAAATAAACACAGGCCATGAAAATCCGCCGCGACATATTCTCGTTCCGCAACCGCGTGGTGGTCATCATCGTGGGGGTATCCCTCGGCATGGTGTCGCTGCTCTACACCAACAACATGGCCAAGCGCCTGAAGGAAAAGGAGCAGCACGACGTGGCGCTGTGGGCCCATGCGATGGAGCGTGCGAACCGCAACGTGATGGGAGGCTCGATGGAAGACCCGCTCATCACCGACATCGTGTCGAACGGCAACAACATCCCGTTCATCATGACCAACGAGAACCTGGAGGTGCTCCAATTCCACCTGGTTCCCGAAAAAATCATCGACCACCCCGACCGGCTGCGCAGGCAGATCGACAAATTCACGGCCGAGAACACCCCGCGCACGGTGCGTTTCTGGTGGTCCAACGACCACTACCACATCATCTTCTACGGGCGATCGGCACTGCTCAAATCGCTCTACTACTTCCCCTATGTCCAGATATTGGTCATAACGGCCTTTATCCTGCTGGGGTTCATCGCATTCCGGTCTTCGAAACACGACGAGCAGAACCGGGTGTGGATCGGGCTGGCGAAGGAGACGGCACACCAACTGGGCACCCCCACCTCGTCGTTGCTCGGGTGGATCGAATACCTGCGCTCGCAGGACGTGGATCAGAGCGCCGTGGAGGAGATGAACAAAGACCTCACGCACCTGATGAAGATCGTCGACCGCTTCTCGAAGATCGGCTCCGAAACACCCCTTACCCCGGCCAACATCAACGAAGTAGTGGGCGAGTCGGTCATGTATTTCCGTAAGCGCATCCCGCGCAACGTGACGCTCGACTACAACGGGCTGGCCATCGCCCCCGTGCAGGCCAACATCAACGCCGCACTGTTCGAATGGGTGGTCGAGAACCTGATGAAAAACTCGCTCGACGCCCTACAGGGGCACGGGTCGATCGACGTGCGCATCTCGTCGGACGACAAGAACGTGATGATCGACGTCAAGGATACCGGCAAGGGCATCCCCAAGGGGAACTGGAAGCGTATCTTCGAACCGGGATTCACGACCAAGACCCGCGGCTGGGGGCTCGGGCTCTCGCTTTCGCGCCGCATCGTGGAGGATTACCACCAGGGTAAGATCGGCGTGACGGAATCGGAGATCGGCAAAGGCACGACGATCCGCATCACGCTCAAACGCATATTCGAGGAATGACCGACACGCTGAGACATACCGTGCCGGTTCCGCTGCCCCGAACGCAGGAATCCGGCGTTGCGCCGGTACACGGCACCGGGGGTTCCGCCACGCCACAGACAGCGGCCCCGGCCGGGGATTCCGTACCGCACCGCCATGCAGGTATGCCCGCGACACCCCCGGGGGACTCGCCCGCAGCACGGACTCTCCAAGCACAGTCCCCGACGGACAGTACGGAAAATACGGCCGCAGGCGACACGCTCGCCGCAGACAGTGCTGCGGACGGCGAATTTCCGTTCCTCCCCTTCGGCGACCCGTTCCCGGAGCTGCCGGCAACGCCTTGGCACGACGTCCCGGCCGCGGAGGTCTTCGGCACGGCATCCGTGCTGGTTCCGCAGCAGCCGATATATTCCGCCCGGGCGGAGTCGCTCACCGAAAATCCCGTTTTCCAGGGTTTCGTGCTGTTGCTGGCCGCAACCTATGCCATGCTCCTCTACCGCAATCTGGAGGATGTGCGCCTGCTGCTCACACGTGTTTCGCGCGACAGGGCCACAGGAGAACGCCTGACCGAAGACCCCGGCGGCAGCGGGTTTTCGCGCTTCCTGAATATCGCCACGACGATCGGCATGCTCTTCATGGGGGTCATGGTCGTCAAATACGGGGATTCCCTGATGCCGGGACGCCTGACCGAACTCCTTCCGCACGGAGCCGTGCTGGCCCTGAGCCTGCTGGCGACGCTTGCCTGTGCGGGGGTGGTGCTCTTCCAGCTGGCAACCGTAAGGATGGCCGGGGCGGTGACGCTTTCGCAGCCCTTCATCTCGCAGGTCGTCCTGC